>NZ_JBVJJA010000002.1:0-264119 GCF_055586005.1 Micromonospora sp. NPDC051924 | reverse complement strand
GCGTGGGGGCCGGGAGCGCCCGGCGAGTCGGATGCTACGTGTGGGGCGGGGGGCCGTGGTGGCCGCGGGGTCCCCCCCCCCCCCCCCGGCCCCTCCCCCCCCCCCCCCCCCCCCCCCCCCCCCCCCCCCCCGTCCCCCCGATACTGTCGTGGGGCGCGCGGCGCGGCGGATGTGACGTGACGGCGGACGACCGGGCAAGCTTGGTCCAGCGGTGGGCCACGCGCTATCTTTCTCAGTTCAAACACAAAAAGGAATGGCGATAAAGGCCATTCCTGCGCTGATTTTAGCAATTGAGGAGCCGGCTTGTCAACGCACTCCGACGTATCGGGTGAGCTGCACCAGGACGACGAGATCGGTCGCGAGCAGGAGTACGTCTCGATGCTCTACGACCGGCTGGACGGCATGCGGGAGCAGGCCGCCCGCCGGCTCACCGAGGAGCTGCGCACCACCGGCGGCACGTTGCAGGCCCGCTCCCAGCGCGACTCGGCCGTCGGGATGTACGCCGAGCAGGTCGAGCGGTTCTCCGCGGTGGAGAGCGGGCTCTGCTTCGGCCGGCTCGACGGCGACGACGGCGCCCGCCGCTACATCGGCCGGATCGGCATCTTCGACACCGACGGCGACTACGACCCGCTGCTGATGGACTGGCGCGCGCCGGCCGCCCGGGCGTTCTACCTGGCCACCGCCGCCAACCCGCAGGGCGTACGCCGACGCCGGCACCTGCGTACCCGGGAGCGGAAGGTCGTCGGGCTCAACGACGAGGTGCTGGACATCGCCACCGCCTCCCCCACCGCCCACGAGGAGCTGACCGGCGAGGCGTCGCTGCTCGCCGCGCTGAACGCCGGGCGTACCGGCCGGATGCGGGACATCGTCGAGACCATCCAGGCCGAGCAGGACCGGATCATCCGGGCCGAGCTGCCGGGCGTCATGGTGGTGCAGGGCGGCCCCGGCACCGGCAAGACCGCGGTGGCGCTGCACCGGGCCGCGTACCTGCTCT
This sequence comes from Micromonospora sp. NPDC051924, assembly GCF_055586005.1. NCBI lineage: Bacteria > Bacillati > Actinomycetota > Actinomycetes > Micromonosporales > Micromonosporaceae > Micromonospora > Micromonospora sp. NPDC051924. The sequence continues at coordinate 263,125 of NZ_JBVJJA010000002.1, read as the reverse complement.
ACACCCACCGGGAGCAGCTCTCCACCCGGGGCGTGCTGCTGGTCGGCCCGAACGCCACCTTCCTGCGCTACATCTCCCAGGTGCTCCCGGCGCTGGCCGAGACCGGTGTGCTGCTGCGTACCCAGGCGGACCTCTTCCCCGGGGTGAGCGCCCGGCGCACCGAGCCGGCCGGGACCGCGGCGCTGAAGGGGCGCGCGGTCATGGCCGAGGTGCTGGCCAACGCCGTCCGGGACCGGCAGTGGGTGCCGGACGAGCCGCTGGAGATCGAGCTGCCGCAGCAGGAACTCCTCACCCTGGACCCGGAGGTGGTCCGGCAGGCCCGCGAGCGGGCCCGGCGCTCGCAGCGTCCGCACAACCTGGCCCGGGCGCTGTTCGACATCGAGATCGTGCACGCGCTCGCCGCCCAGGTCGCCGAGCGGATCGGCGCGGACCCGCTCGGCGGGGAGAACCTGCTCGCCGAGGCCGACGTCGCGGAGATCCGCCGGGAGCTGCGCGAGGAGCCCGAGGTCCGGGCCACGCTGGACGAGCTGTGGCCGGTGCTCACCCCGCAGCGCCTGCTCGCCGATCTGTACGCCGCGCCGGATCGGATCGCCGCCGCCGCGCCGATGCTCACCGCCGGCGAGCGGGCGTCGCTGCACCGGGAGCCGGGCGGCTGGACGCCGGCCGACGTGCCGCTGCTGGACGAGGCGGCGGAACTGCTCGGCGAGGACGAGCGGGCCGCCGTCGCCCGCCGCGAGCGGCTGCGCGCCCTGGAGCGCGAGTACGCCGAGGGCGTGCTGGAGATCTGGCGCGGTTCCCGCTCCATCGACGTGGAGGACGAGGCCGACGGCGGTGAGATCCTCGGCGTCACCGACCTGATCGACGCCGACCGGCTCTCGGAGCGGCAGGAGGACGCCGAGCGGCTGACCACCGCGCAGCGGGCCGCCGCCGACCGGAGCTGGGCGTTCGGGCACGTCATCGTCGACGAGGCGCAGGAGCTGTCGCCGATGGCGTGGCGGCTGCTGATGCGGCGCTGCCCGAGCCGGTCGATGACCATCGTCGGGGACGTGGCGCAGACCGGCGCGCTCTCCGGCACGCCGTCCTGGTCCGAGGCCCTGGAGCCGTACGTGGCGGACCGGTGGCGGCTGGAGGAGCTGACCGTCAGCTACCGCACCCCGGCCGAGATCATGGCGGTCGCCGCGGACGTGCTCACCGAGATCGACCCGGCGTTGCGCCCGCCCCGCTCGGTACGCGCCAGCGGCGTGCCGCCGTGGGACCGTACCGTCGCGGCGGACCGGCTCGACGCGGAGCTGGTCGAGACGACGGCGCGCGAGGCGGCCGGCCTGGCCGACGGGCGGCTCGGGGTGATCGTGCCCGGTGGACGGGTGGCCGAGCTGGGGGCGGCGGTCGTCACCGCGCTGCCCGAGGCCGCCGTCGGCGAGCAGCCCGAGCTGGCGAACCGGGTGGTGGTGCTCACCACCGAGCAGGCCAAGGGTCTGGAGTTCGACTCGGTGCTGGTGGTCGAGCCCGACCGGATCGTCGCGGAGTCCCCGCGCGGCCACAGCGACCTCTACGTCGCCCTCACCCGCGCCACCCAGCGCCTCGGCATCCTCCGCACCGCCTGACCCCGCCCGCAGTTGCGGTCGATCATGAGGTTGACGGCGATCTCGATCTCCACGAGTGCCGCCAACCTCATGATCAACCCGGGTTCGGCTCCTCGTCGGTGAAGTTGCCGACCTGGCTGCCGCTCGCCGAGGCGTCGCTGGTCGAGCCGCCGGCCGGGGTGCTCAGGCCGCCGGTGGTGGCGTCGCCGGTGGTGGTCGGCGCCACCTTGCCCGGGTGCCGTTCCGGCTGGCGGGCGATCCGGCGCGCGCTGGCCGGGCCGGCGGTCCCCCCGGTCGTGGTGACCGCGCCCTGACCGCGGGTCGGCCCCCCGTCGCGGAGGACGTTCGGGTCCACCCGGGTGTGCGCCGGGTCGTCCGGGTCCTCCTCCTGGATCACCCGCGTCACGTCGGTCTGCGGCACGGTGACCTCATCGAGCGCGCCCTCGCCGTACACCCCACCGGCGACCCGGTCCTCGGCCCGGCGGGCGGCGTCCTGCCGCATGTCGTCCTCACGCACGTCAACCACCTCGCAGCTGTCTCGGGATCTGCCATGCGTGCCCGACGGCCGGCGACCCAAACCGGACCCCGGCCGGCCGCCCGCCGGGCGTCCCGTCCGTGCCCGGCTGTCCGGTTCCCGCTCCCGGCCCGGCGCCGCTCCTATTCGGCCGAGGGTCGGCGTTACCTCGCCAGAGCCCCGGGGTAGACGGGGGGGTGCCCCCGCCATGAACGCGAACCGTGCCGTGGCCGAAACGCGGTAGCGGGGCGAGGGAGTGCAGGGAACGACTCATCAAATCCTGAGGAGGACCAGATGAGCACGCAGGCTGCATCCACCAGGCCGATGAACCGGCCGGCGCCCGACGTCCAGAACCGGGCGGCCATGCAGGAAGCCCCGACCCGTCCGATGCCGATGGCGTACGACGGACACCGGGAGGGCATGCCGGCGCCGGGCACCGAGACCAAGCAGGCGTTCCTCACCACCGAGTTCTGGGTGTACGCCGCCGCTGTCGTGATCGTGGCGATCGCCGCGTTCTGGCGCGGTCCGGCCGCCAACGGGCTGAACATCAACAACCCGAACATGGCGTGGTGGTACCTCACCGTCCTGACCGGCGCCTACCTGCTGAGCCGTGGCCTGTCCAAGGCCGGCACCGCCCGCCGTTCCGGAGCGGAGCGCCGGGCACGACGCTGACCCGGCCGGAGCACAAGCACGAACGGTGGCCCCGGGGTAGGTCCCGGGGCCACCGTCATCGTGCCGTGCCTACTCGAAGTCGCCGCCGAAGTCCCCGAAGTCGCCCTCGAACGCGTCCTCGATCAGCTCGCCGGCGACCAGGCCGCCGGCGACGCCCAGCGCGGCGCCGGCCACCATGCCGCCCATCCCCGAGCCGTGCCGGCCGTGATGGCCGTGCGGGGCGCCGAAGCCGTGGGCGCGCAGGTTGCCGTAGCGGGAGGTGGTCTCCCGCAGCCAGCCGTCCACCACCTGGACCCAGTCGGCGCGGTCGGCGTCGGTGTGCGGCACGGCGTAGCGGCCGAAGACGTCGTGGCCGGCGCTGAGGAAGCCGCCCCGCTTGTCGCACTCCAGGATCACGTCGACGCCCCGCTGGCTGGTCACGAAGGTCAGCTCGACCTCGTTGATGACCTGGGCGTACTGCGGCGCGGCGAAGAACTCGATCTCCTGGTAGAACGGCAGCGTCTGCTGCACCCCCTGAATGTGTCCGCGCTCCAGGTCGGCGTGCTTGAACCGGAAGCCGAGCGCCTGGAAGGCGTCGAGGATCCGCTCGTGGATCGGCAACGGGTGCACCGCCACCTGGTCCAGGTCGCTCTTGTCCACCGCCCGGGCCACCGCCAGCTCGGTGCGCAGCCCCATCGTCATGCCGTGCAGCCGCTGGCCGTACACGTCGGTCACCGGGGTCTCCCACGGCACCGGGAGCTGGAACGGGATGGACAACTGCTGCTTCGGGGCCAGCTCGAACGGCCCGCTGACCGGCATCCGGTGGAACTCCATGATGCCGGCGTACTCGGAGTCACCACCCTCGATCTCCACCCGAGTGACCAGGCCGACGGCGATGTGCTCGATGCTGGCCGGCGCGTCGCCGCCGATCAGGTTCACGTGCCCGTCGAGGGCCAGGCCGGGCCGGGTGTTGGGGTTGGTCAGGACCGTGTCGACGCTCGGGCCGCCCACGCCGAACGCGCTCAGCATCTTCTTGAAGACCATCGGCACTCCCGCTTCCACCGTCGGCACGCTCCACCGTGGAGCGCGCGGGGCCACAAAGGGGACCCTAACCTGGGCAGCTGTGAAGTGTCTGTGAGCGACTCAGTCGGTGTCGACGACGATGAGTTCGCCGACCTGTTCGCCGATCTGGCGGCGCCCCTCGGGTGGCAGGCCGCCGTCGGTGATCAGGACGTCCGCCTCCTCCAGCGGGGCGATGGTGGCGATGCCGATGGTCTCCCACTTGGTGTGGTCGGCGAGCACGACGAGCCGCCGGGCGGCGCCGATCAGCCGCTTGTTGACCGCCGCCTCCAGCAGGTTGGGGGTGGTGAAGCCGGTACGCGGGCTCATCCCGTGCACGCCGAGGAAGAGCAGGTCGACGTTGAGTGCGCCGATCGCCGCCTCGGCCACCGGCCCGGTCAGCGCATCCGACGGCGTACGGATGCCGCCGGTGAGCACGACCGTCTGGTCCGGGCGCGGGCTCTGGTAGAGCACGTCGGCCACCGGGATCGAGTTGGTGACCACGGTGAGGCCGCGGACGTCGGCCAGCCGGCCGGCGAGGGCGGCGGTGGTGGTGCCGGCGGAGAGCGCGATGGCCATGCCGGGCTCGACCAGCCCGGCGGCCCGCTCGGCGATGGCCCGCTTCTCGGCCTGCTGCCGGATCGACTTGGCGGCGAAGCCCGGCTCGTCGGCCGAGCCCGGGCCGGCCAGCGTCGCTCCCCCGTGGACCTTGTCGACCAGGCCGCGTTCGGCGAGCACCTCGAGGTCCCGTCGGATGGTCATGTCGGAGACGCCGAACCGGCTGACCAGGTGGCTGACCCGGACGCCGCCACGCTGGCGGATCAGCTCCAGGATGGCGCTCTGCCGTTGCTGGGCGAGCATCAGACCTCCTCCTCGCGGACCACCGCCACCTCGCCCGCCGGCACGACCAGCTCGCCCGCGCACCGGCCACCGCCGAGCAGTTCGGCGCCGGCGACGGCGAGGCGGGCCTCGGCGTCGGTGTGGTTGATGACGAAGAGCCAGGTGCGCCCGTCGTCGGCCCGGCGGCGGACCACCTCCACCCCGGCCGGTGCGGACACCGGCGGGCGTACGCCGGCCTCCGCGAGCAGCCGGGCGACCAGCCGGTCGGTGGCCGCGTCGTCGAGCCGGGTGCCGACGTACCAGGCGGCGCCGGCGCCGACCGGGTGCCGGGTCAGCGCGGGCACCCCGGGCAGCGGCCCGTCGGCGTACGAGGCGAGCACCTCCGCGCCCTCGGCGTGCAGCAACTCGGTCCACACGTCGGCACTCGCGCCGTCGTCGAGCCGGACCCGCTCACCCTGCCGCAGCGGGAAGAACTCCTCGGTGCGCACCCCGAGCAGCTCCCGGTACGCGCCCGGGTAGCCGCCGAGCCGGATGTGGTCGTGCTCGTCGACGATGCCGCTGAAGTACGTCACCAGCGCCGTTCCGCCGGTCGCCACGTACCGGCGCAGGGCGTCGGCATCGGCGTCGCGGGCCAGATAGAGGGTGGGCACCAGGACGAGCCGGTAACCGGACAGGTCGGTGGCCGGGTGCACCACGTCGGCGGTGACCCCGGCCCGCCAGAGCGCGCCGTGCAGGGCGGCGAGCCGGTCGAGGTAGGTGACGTCGACGCTCGGGTGGGAGTCGAGCTCCGCGCCCCACCAGGCCTCGTAGTCGAAGAGGATCGCCACCTCGGCGTCGACGCGGCTGCCGCGTACCTCGGCCAGGGCCTTGAGGTCGGCGCCGAGCCGGCAGACCTCGCGGTAGACCTTGGTCTCCGGTCCGGCGTGCGGGACCAGCGCGGAGTGGAACTTCTCCGCGCCGGCGCGGGAGGCCCGCCACTGGAAGAAGAGCACCCCGTCGGCGCCACGCGCCACGTGCGCGAGGCTGTTGCGGCGCAACTGGCCGGGGGTCTTGGCAACGTTGCGCGGCTGCCAGTTGACCGCGCTGGTGGAGTGCTCCATCAGCAGCCACGGCGCGCCGCCGGCCACGCCCCGGCTGTGGTCGGCCGCGAGGGCCAGGTTGACCTGCGGCCGCGGGTCGGCGGCGGTGAGGTAGTGGTCGTTGGCGACCAGGTCCACGTCGGCCGCCCACGAGTGGTAGTCGAGGTACTTGACGCCAGTGCCGATCATGAAGTTCGTGGTGACCGGCTGCGGGGCGAGCCGGGTCAGCAGCTCCCGCTCGGCGCGCAGTTGGGCGCGCTGCTCGTCCGAGGAGAAGCGTAGGAAGTCCAGCTGCTGGGTGGGGTTGGCGAAGGTCGGCGCGGTCCGCGGCGGGTTGATCTCGGCCCAGTCGTGGTAGCGCTGGCTCCAGAACGCGGTGCCCCAGGCGGCGTTGAGCGTGTCCAGGTCGCCGTAGCGGTCGCGCAGCCAGCGGCGGAACGCCTCGGCGCTGACGTCGCAGTAGCAGTGCACGTTGTGGCAGCCCAGTTCGTTGGAAACGTGCCACATCACCACGGCCGGGTGGTCGGCGTACCGGCCGGCGACGGCCTCGACCAGGGCCAGCGAGCGCTCCCGGAAGACGGGCGAGCTGGGGCAGTACGCCTGCCGCCCGCCGGGCCAGAGCACGGTCCCGTCGGCGCGGCGGGGCAGCGTCTCGGGGTGGCGGTGGGCCAGCCACGGTGGCGGGCTGGCGGTGGCGGTGGCCAGGTCGACGCTGATCCCGCCGTCGTGCAGCAGGTCCAGCGCCCGGTCCAGCCAGCCGAACTCGAAACGCGCGGGGGCGGGTTCCAGCAGGGCCCAGGAGAAGATCCCGACCGAGACCAGGTTGACCCCGGCCCGGCGCATCAGCGCGACGTCCTCGGCCCAGGTCTCCTCGGGCCACTGCTCCGGGTTGTAGTCGGCGCCGTACCAGATGCTCTCGCCGTGCCAGTTCCGCATGAGAGCAGAGCGTGCCCCCGAACGGCACTCAAGTCAACACTTTCCAACATCGACCGAGGTTCCAACGATTACCGCCGTCGAGCCAATGTCACAACTGGGTTATCGCTGTCCGTCCGCCCTCTTGACAGCACGGAACCAAGGGGTAGCTTCAACCGCCACCGGCTGTTTGTGTTCGGACATGTGGATTCACGGTGGATCTACCGCTGCCGGCACGAACACCGATCCCCGCCACCCATCACGGCCCTTGGGCGCAGCGCACCTCTTCCACGCAGGAGGCACAATGTCCCGTCCCCGCTCGCAAGCCGAGTACCTCGCCCGACTCGTACCCCCGTCCGTCGCCGGCCTGAACCGCCGCTCGCTGCTCGCCGGCGCGGCCGGCGCGGGCGCGCTGCTCGGCACGGGACTGCTCGCCGGCTGCGGCTCCGACTCCGGCTCCGGCGGCGACTCCAAGACCGTGTCGCTCGGCTCGAACCAGTCGGACCCGAAGCCGAAGGACGTCATCGCCAAGGTGATGGACGGCTTCAAGACGTCGTCCGGGGTCACGGTCAACATCAACACCGTCGACCACAACACGTTCCAGGAGAACATCAACAACTACCTGCAGGGCAAGCCGGACGACGTGTTCACCTGGTTCGCCGGCTACCGGATGCGGTTCTTCGCCGCCAAGGGCCTGGCCGGCGACGTCAGCGACGTCTGGGGCAAGCTCTCCGGCTACTCCGACGCGTTCAAGAAGGCGTCGACCGGCGACGACGGCAAGCAGTACTTCGTGCCGGCGTCCTACTACCCGTGGGCGGTCTTCTACCGCAAGTCGGTCTGGCAGCAGCACGGCTACCAGGTGCCGAAGACGCTCGACGACCTGAACACCCTCGGCGCGCAGATGAAGAAGGACGGCCTCACCCCGATCGCCTTCGGCGACAAGGACGGCTGGCCGGCGATGGGCACCTTCGACATCCTCAACCTGCGGATCAACGGCTACCAGTTCCACGTCGACCTGATGGCCGGCAAGGAGGCGTGGACCTCCGACAAGGTCAAGAAGGTCTTCGACACCTGGGCCGGACTGCTCCCCATCCACCAGCCCGACTCGCTCGGCCGGACCTGGCAGGAGGCCGCCCAGTCGCTCCAGCAGAAGAAGAGCGGCATGTACCTGCTCGGCCTCTTCGTCGCCCAGCAGTTCAACAACGACGAGCAGGACGACCTGGACTTCTTCACCTTCCCCGAGGTCGACTCGACGATCGGCGCGAAGGCGCTCGACGCCCCGATCGACGGCTACATGATGGCCCGCAAGCCGAAGTCCGCGGCCAACGCCAAGAAGCTGCTGGAATACCTCGGCTCCAAGGACGCCGCGAACATCACGGTCAAGAACGACCCGAGCACCCTGGTCGCCAACACCGGCGCGGACACCAGCGGCTACACGGCGCTGCAGAAGAAGGCCGCCGAGCTGGTCGGCTCGGCCACCGAGATCGCCCAGTTCCTCGACCGGGACACCCGGCCGGACTTCGCCTCCACGGTGATCATCCCGGCGCTGCAGCAGTTCATCAAGAACCCGAAGGACATCAGCGGGCTGCTGACCAGCGTCGAGAACCAGAAGAAGTCGATCTTCACCAGCTGACGGCGGAAAGGGGGAGGACATCATGTCCGACCTGCCCCTGATCCAAGCGGATCGCGCCGTACCGCCGCCGGCCTCGACCACCGTCACGGGTGGTCGTGGCCGCCGGCTGCGGCTTCTCTCCCGTACCGACCGCGTGGTGATCACGCTGATGGTGCTCGTACCCCTGCTGCTGGTGGTGGGCCTGGTCTGGCTGCCGGCGGTGGCGACCGTGCTGCTCTCCGGCACCAACTGGGACGGCATCGGCCCGCTCGGCGAGATCGACTGGGTCGGCCTCAAGAACTACGACGACGTGGTGAACATCTACCCGCCGTTCGTACCCGCGGTGCAGCACAACGTGCTCTGGCTGGCCGCGCTCTTCGTGGTGGCCACCCCGTTCGGCATGTTCCTCGCCGTGCTGCTGGACAAGGAGCTGCGCGGCAGCCGGTTCTACCAGACCGCGCTCTACCTGCCGGTGGTGCTCTCGCTCGCGCTGATCGGCTTCGTCTGGCAGCTCATCTACAGCCGCGACCAGGGCCTGCTCAACGCGCTGATCGGCGGCAACACCGACTGGTACGGCGACCCGCACGTGAACATCTGGGCGGTGCTGTTCGCCGCCGGGTGGCGACACGTCGGCTACATCATGCTGCTCTACCTGGCCGGCCTGAAGGGCGTCGACCCGTCGCTGCGCGAGGCCGCCGCGGTGGACGGCTCCTCGGAGACCAGCACCTTCTTCCGGGTCGTCTTCCCGGTGATGCGACCCATCAACATCATCGTGCTGGTGGTGACGGTGATCGAGTCGCTGCGCGCGTTCGACCTGGTCTGGGTCGTCAACAAGGGCCGCAACGGCCTGGAGCTGCTCTCCGCGCTGGTCACCCAGAACGTGGTCGGCGAGGCCAGCCGGATCGGGTTCGGCTCGGCCCTGGCGACGATCATGCTGATCGTCTCCCTGGTCTTCATCACCCTCTACCTGGCCACCGTGATGCGGGAGGACCGGCGATGACCACCGCGACCCTGACCCGCGAGCCCACGGCCGCCGCGCCGGCCGGGCGCCGCCGGCCACTGCGGCCCGCCCGGGTGGTCCTGCACCTGTTCCTGGGTACGGTGGCCGTCGGCTGGCTCTTCCCGATCCTCTGGGCGGTGCTGACCTCGCTCCGGTCGTACGAGTACACGGCCAGCCACGGCTACGTCTCGCTCGGCGGCTGGACCTTCGACAACTACGTCACCGCCTGGCAGACCGCCGAGTTCGGCAAGCACTTCCTCAACTCCGTCTACATCACGGTGCCGGCGGTGCTGCTGACGCTCTTCCTCGCCTCCTGTGTGGCGTTCGTGATCGCCCGGTTCAGCTGGAAGCTCAACATCGCCCTGCTCGGCCTCTTCACCGCGGCGAACCTGCTGCCGCAGCAGGCCCTGCTGATCCCGCTGTTCCGGATGTTCACCGAGATCCCGCTGCCCGCGTGGATGAGCGACTCGGAGCTGCTCTACGACAGCTACTGGGGGCTGATCCTGGTCAACGTCGCCTTCCAGTGCGGCTTCTGCGTCTTCGTGCTGAGCAACTACATGAAGGCCCTGCCGCACGAGCTGTACGAGGCGGCGATGGTGGACGGGGCGAGCGTCTGGCGGCAGTACTGGCAGGTCACCATGCCGCTGTGCCGGCCGGCCCTGGCCGCGCTGGCCACCCTGGAGGTGACCTGGATCTACAACGAGTTCTTCTGGGCCACCGTGCTCATGCGGACCGGCGACAAGTTCCCGGTCACCAGCTCGCTGAACAACCTGCGCGGCGAGTTCTTCACCGACAACAACCTGGTCTCGGCCGGTTCGGTGCTGGTCGCGATCCCCACCCTGGTGATCTTCTTCCTGTTGCAGAAGCAGTTCGTCCGGGGCCTGACCCTGGGGGCGTCGAAGGGATGACCATCGTCCACCTGCGCCGCGCGCGGACCAGCCTGGTGCTCGACGCGCGCGGCGCCGGCCTGCCCCGGGTCGTGCACTGGGGCGCCGACCTCGGCCCGCTCCACCCCGACGAGCTGCCCGCCCTGGTCGCCGCCACGATCCCGCCCGTGGTGCCGAGCAGCTTCGACGCGCCCACCGTGCTGTCGCTGCTGCCCGAGGCGAGCGCCGGCTGGAGCGGCCGGCCCGGCCTGGCCGGACACCGCGCCGGCCGGGACTGGTCCACCGCGTTCCGCCTCGACACCGTCGACGTCGACGACCCGCATGGCGCGGGCGGGGAGGCTGACCGCGTATCCGATGAGGAGCGGGACCACGACGGGGCCGGGGCCGCGCGGGTGACCGTGCGGGCGGCGGACCCGGGCGCCGGGTTGTCGCTCACCGTCGAGATCGCCCTCGACCCGGCCGGGTTGCTGACGTTGCGGCACCGGCTGCGCAACGACGGCGACGCCCCCTACGAGGTGCGGGAGCTGACCCCGGTGCTGCCGGTGCCGGCGGTCGCCACCGAACTGCTCGACCTGACCGGCCGCTGGTGCCGGGAACGGACGCCGCAGCGGCACCCGTGGCCGATGGGCGCCTGGGTCCGCGAGGGCCGGCACGGGCGCACCGGGCACGACGCCACGCTGCTGCTGGTCGCCGGCACGCCCGGCTTCGGCTTCGGGCACGGCGAGCTGTGGGCGGTGCACACCGCGTGGAGCGGCGACCACGTCACGGTGGCCGAGCGCCGCCCCACCGGCGAGGCCACCCTCGGCGGTGGTGAGCTGCTCACCCCGGGCGAGATCGTGCTCGGCCCCGGCGAGGAGTACGCCACTCCCCTGCTCTACGCGGTCCACTCGGACACCGGGCTGGACGGGCTCAGCGACGTGCTGCACACCCACCTGCGGGCCCGCCCGCAGCACCCGCGCGGCCCGCGACCGGTCACGCTGAACGTCTGGGAGGCGGTCTACTTCGACCACGACCTGGACCGGCTGACGGCCCTCGCCGACCGGGCCGCCGAGGTCGGGGTGGAACGCTTCGTGCTGGACGACGGCTGGTTCCGGGGCCGCCGGCACGACCGGGCCGGGCTCGGCGACTGGTGGGTCGACGACGACGTCTGGCCGGACGGGCTGCAACCGCTCATCGACCACGTCCGCAAGCAGGGAATGCAGTTCGGGCTCTGGGTCGAACCGGAGATGGTCAACCCGGACTCGGACCTGTTCCGGGCCCACCCGGACTGGGTGCTCCAGACCCCCGGCCGGCTGCCCCCCGAGTGGCGCCACCAGCAGGTGCTCGACCTGGCCCACCCCGACGCGTACGCCCACCTGCTGTCCCGGCTGGACGCGGTGCTGACCGGGCACGACGGGATCGCGTACCTGAAGTGGGACCACAACCGGGACCTCACCGAGGCCGGGCACGCCGGCCGGCCCGGAGTGCACGCACAGACCATGGCGGTCTACCGGCTCCTCGATGAGCTGCGCGCCCGGCATCCCGGCGTGGAGATCGAGAGCTGCTCCTCCGGCGGCGCCCGGGTCGACCTGGAGATCCTGCGGCGCACCGACCGGGTCTGGGCCAGCGACTGCAACGACGCGCTGGAGCGACTGTCGATCCAGCGCTGGACCGGCCTGATGCTGCCGCCCGAGCTGGTCGGCACCCACATCGGACCGGAGCGCTCGCACACCACCCACCGCGTGCACGACCTGGGCTTCCGGGCGGTCACCGCGCTCTTCGGCCACCACGGCATCGAGTGGGACATCAGCGGGATCACCGCCGCCGAGCGGGCCGAGCTCGCCGCCTGGGTGGCGCTGCACAAGCGGCTCCGCTCGCTGCTGCACGGCGGCCGGGTGGTCCGGGTGGACCACCCCGACCCGGCCGTCCAGGCGCACGGCGTGGTCGCCCACGACCGCTCCCACGCGGTGTACGCGATCTCCCGGCTGGCCACGTCGATGGCCCAGGTGCCGGGAATGGTGCGCCTGCCGGGGCTGGACCCGTCCCGGCGTTACGCCGTGCGCCCGCCCGCCGGGGTGCCGGAGCCGGCCTTGCTGGAACTGACCCCGCCGGGCTGGCTGGCGTCGGGCGACGGGGTGACACTGAGCGGGTCGGTGCTCGGCGCGGTGGGACTGCAACTGCCGGCGCTGCATCCGGAGCAGGCGCTGGTGCTGGAGGTCAGTTCGGTCGACTAGGGATCGGGTGCGTTTGTGGTCCCCGGGGCGACCACAAACGCACCCGAAGCCGAGCGCCGGACCGGCCGGCGGCTCGGTCAGGCGGGCTTCTGGTCAGTCCACTGCGCGGTGAGGGTGAACATGCGGTCCCCGGGAGCGGAGACCCGGGCGCCGTCCGCCGTGACGAAGAAGTTCGTCTTCCGGATCCGGGCGGTGGCCGGGTCGACGACCAGCCGAGCCGGCGACTCCGCACCCAGGCGGATCAGCAGGCCCTGGCCGCCCTCGGTCGCTCCGGTGCTCGTCACCCCGGGGTACGCCGCGATGGCCTGGAAGGCGGCGGCGCGGACCCTGGGCGGGGCGGGCAGCTGGGCGACCAGGGAGAACAGGCCGTCGAAGAGCATCTGCTCGCGCATGGCGGCGTCCGGCTTCCCAGCGCTCGTCCGGACGTCGCTGTTTCGCACCGAATCGGCGATCCACTCCTTCAGCGCGGCCGGCTCGGTCGGGAGCTTCTGGAGCTGGTCGAAGGTCACCTCCGGACCGCCCAGCCGGAACAGCATGGGCAGGGGAAGCTCGGTCACCTTGCCGCTGGTCTTGGCTCCGCGTACCCAGGTCCGGCTGTCGCGCCGAGTCCAGCTCTCCGACCGCCAGTCGGTGGACTCGGTCCGGAGGTACCAGTAGGAGCCGGACGCGGCGGGCGTCCGTTCCGCGGTCGTGGCGGCGGCGAGCAGGATCCGCTGGCCCGCGGGATCGGCCTGGGCCGTCGCGGAGCGGCCGCCCGCATCCCCGGGACCGCCGGCGCCGATCGCCAGCACGGCGGCGGTCGCCGCGGCGGCCGCGGTCAGCGCCGAGGCCAGGATCAGCCGCCGTGACACGCGCCGCGGCGCCTGCTCGGCCGGAGACTGGGCGGGGTGGATCTGGGTCATCACGAACTCCTGGATCAACCGGTGGCGGTCGCTCGGCAGGTCCCGCTCCGCCGGCTCCGGCAGCAGGCCGGCCAGGTCGGCACGTACGTCTCTCGGGTCGGCGGTCATCGGGCGTTCTCCTGAGCGAACCGGACCGCGATCGTGCGGTCGACTGGTACCTGTCCACGGCCGCCGGCCGGTTCCCGGCCTTCCCCGGCCGGCCGGAGTTTCCCGGCGGCGACGAGCATGTGCAGCTTGGTCCGCGCCCGGGACAGCCGCGAGCGCACCGTGCCGACCGGTACGCCGAGCGCGGCCGCCGCCTCGGCGTAGTCCAGCCCGGACCAGACGCACAGCGCCAGCACCTCGCGCTCCGGCTGACGCAGCGCGGCCAGGGCGGTACGCACCCGGGCGAGTTGCTCACGGTCCCCGAGGCGGGCAGCCACCTCCTCGGCGAAGTCCGGCACCACCTCGGGCCGGGGCAGCCGCGCCAGCGCCCCGGCGTGCCGTCGACCCGCCCGGCGCACGTTGCGGGCGACGTTGGTGGCGATGCCGAGCAGCCATGGACGCAGCGATCCGGCGTCGGTGTCGGCGTCGACCCGTTCCCGCAGCCGCCAGGCCTCCAGGAAGGTCAGCGACACCACGTCCTCCGCCACCGACCAGTCCCCGATCAGCCGGAAGCCGTGGTTGTACACCGTCCGGGCATGGTCGTCGAACAGGTCCCGGAACGCGTCGGGATCCCCGGCCCGGATCCGGGCCCGCGCAGTCATGTCCACATGCGGTACCTGTCCACTCGGTGGGGCGGGTTCCCGGCGCTTCGGGTGGGCATCAACGAGATTTTCTGAGATTCTTCCCCGGCGGATGTCGAGAGCCGGGGCGGCAGCTTCTACCGGAGGGTGGAAGCATCGAGAATCGGTGCTCGGACGTGAGGAGCCAACCGTGAAGTACATGCTGCTGATGCAGTTCAGCGCCGCCGGGGCCGACTTCCCGTCGATCGACACCTGGACGCCGGAGGAGATCCAGGCGCACATCGGTTTCATGCGGGAGGTCAACGCGAAGCTCGCCACCGACGGGGAGTGGGTCCAGGCGGAGGGCCTGGGCGGCCCGCAGCAGGCGCGGATCGTCCGGGCCGGGGAGAACGGCGCCCCGGTGGTCACCGAGGGCCCGTTCGCCGAGACCAAGGAGTTCCTTGCCGGCTGGTGGATCGTGGACTGCGAGACGCCGGAGCGGGCGGTCGAGATCGCCGCGCACATCTCCACCGCGCCCGGGCCGGGCGGGCGACCGCTGAACATGCCGATCGAGGTGCACCCGGTCATGTCGGCCCCACCGCAGGAGCTGTGACCGCTGGGCGTTCCGGACCACACCGTCGAGGACCTGCTGCGCGAGCTGGCGCCGCAGGTCCTCGGCGTGCTCGCCCGCCGGTTCGGTGACTTCGCCACCGCCGAGGACGCGGTGCAGGAGGCGCTGCTGGCCGCGGCCACCCAGTGGCCGACGCAGGGGCTGCCGGACAATCCGCGCGGTTGGCTCGTGCAGGTCGCGTACCGCCGGATGATCGAGCTGGTCCGGGCCGAGGCGGCCCGTCGCGACCGGGAGGACCGCGCCGCCCGGCGGGAGGGCGACGACCGGCGGACCGCGCCGGCCGCGGACGAGCCGCTGGCCGCGGACCGGGACGACACCCTGGTCCTGCTCTTCCTCTGCTGTCACCCGACGCTCTCCACGGGGTCGGCGATCACGCTGACCCTGCGCGCGGTGGGTGGCCTCAGCACGGCCGAGATCGCCCGCGCCTTCCTCGTTCCCGAGGCCACCATGGCGCAGCGGATCAGCCGGGCCAAGCAGCGCATCAAGAGCTCCGGGCTGCCGTTCCGGATGCCCGACGAGACGGAGCGGCAGGCCCGGCTGGGCACCGTGCTGCACGTGCTCTACCTGATCTTCACCGAGGGGCACACCGCCAGCCTCGGCGCCGACCTGCGCCGGGTGGACCTGGCCGAGGAGGCGATCCGGCTGGCCCGGGCGATGCACACGGTGCTGCCCGACGACAGCGAGGTCGCCGGCCTGCTCGCCCTGATGCTGCTCACCGAGGCGCGGGCCGCCGCCCGGACCGGCCCGTCGCGCGAGCTGATCCCCCTGGCCGACCAGGACCGCAGCCGGTGGGACGCGGCCGCGATCGCCGAGGGGACCGCCCTGGTCACCCGGGCGATGGCCCGCGGACCGGTCGGGCCCTACCAGCTCCAGGCGGCCATCGCCGCGCTGCACGACGAGGCGCCGAGCGCCGAGCGGACCGACTGGCCGCAGATCCTCGCGCTCTACCAGGTGCTGGAACGGATCTCCGGCAATCCGGTGGTCTCGCTCAACCGGGCGGTGGCCACCGCGATGGTGCGCGGCCCGGCCGCCGGGCTGGACGCCCTGGCCGGACTGGACGCCGACGCGCGGATGGTCGGGCACCACCGGCTCGACGCGGCCCGGGCGCACCTGCACGAGATGGCAGGCGACCGGGCCGTCGCGGCGGCGCACTACCGGGCCGCCGCCGCGCGGACCACCAGTCGGCCCGAGCAGGAATACCTGCTGATGCGGGCGGCCCGGCTGGCCACCACCGACCGCTGATCCACCAGGACGGCGAGGACCGGGCGCGCCAGGGGGTGGCCGGGTCCGCGCGGACCCGGCCACCGGTGGTACGACGGCGGTCAGCTCGCGGTGCAGGTCACCGTGGGCACCGCGTTGCTGCCGTTCCAGCTGGCGAGGAAGCCGAACGTGGTGCTGGCCCCGGCGCCGAGCCGGCCGTTGTAGTCCACATTCCGGGCGGTGTACGTCGAACCGCTGCTGCTGACCGTTGCGTTCCACGACTGGGTGATCGCCTGGCCGTTGCCGAACGTCCACCTCGTCGACCAGCCGTTGATCGCGGCTGCGCCGGCGGTCACCTTCACCTCGCCCTGGAAGCCGCCCTGCCAGGAGTTGACGATCGTGTAGCTCGCGGTGCAGCCCCCGGGCGGCGGGGTCGTCGGGCTCGGGCTGCTGGTCGGGCTCGGGCTGGTGGTGGGGCTGGTGGTGGGGCTGGTGGTCGGGCTCGGGCTGGTGGTGGGGCTGGTGGTCGGGCTCGGCGAGGTGCCGGCGTAGACGGACGCCTCCCTGGCGGTGGCCTTGATCCCGTTGGCGCCGTTGAAGATCCGCTGGCCCCAGCTGGTCAGCTGGTTCGGGTCGAAGTTGGTGGCCATGTCCAGGTACTCGACGCCGCCGCCGTTGCCGCTCCACGACCAGCCGAGGTAGCCGATCCCGTTGGCCTGGCTGTAGGCCATGATGGTGTCCTCGTCGGGGTTGCCGTCGGAGTGGTTGAAGCCGAACTCACCGACCACGATGGGCAGTCCGGCGGTGCGGAACCGGCCCAGGTATTCGGTGATCTCCGCGGCGGTGTCGAAGACGCCGTACATGTGGATGGAGAAGACGGTGTTCTTCTGCGGGTCGGCGTTGAAGACCGTGGCGGCGTTGTCCCGCATGGTGAAGGACCAGTCCTGACCCCAGTTCGGGCCGTCCACCATGATCGTGTGGGTGAGGCCGCCCGCGCGCAGCCGCTTGATCGCGTTGGCGGTGTCGGTGGCCCAGGTGCCGTAGCCCTGGTTGCCGTACGGCTCGTTGCCGATGTTGACGATGGCGTACTTCTCCTGGCCCTGCAGGGCGCTGGCGATGCTGAGCCAGTAGTCGACCGCGCGGTCCAGGGTGATCGCGCCGCTCTGCTCGCCATAGCCGGTGGTGTCGTGCACCTCCAGGACGCAGACCAGCTTGTTGGCCTTGCAGAGCGAGATGACGTTGGCGACGTCGGCGGTGTCGTTCCTGGCCCAGCGGTCGCCGCTGGCCAGCACCACCCGGACCGTGTTCGCGCCGAGCTTCTTGATGTTGGCGAACGAGCTGGTCTGCTGCGGGTACCAGGTATGCGCGTGGTTGACCCCACGCATGACGAACTCGGTGCCGTTGGCGTCGTAGAGCCGCCCGTTCGAGACGGAGAACCCGGTGGCGGCGTGCGCCGGCTGCCCGAAGGCGAAGACGGCGGCGAGAACCGTCAGCAGGGCGGCGCCCGCGACGGAGAGCAACTTCTTCATGGCTGTCCTCAGGGAGGAGGTCTCCCCCTGCCCAGGTGGGGGTGCGGTGGTGGTGACGAAGGCGGCTGAGCCCGACAGCCGCCGCCCGGCTCCCGGCGGACGCAGGCATCAGCGTAGGACGATGGAACGCGGAAGGCAACCGGTTAAGTTCGTCGATGCGCGGAGCAGTGTCCTGTGGCGGCCCGTGTCGCCACGGACCGCCACAGGGGCGGTCATCCCCACCACAGGATGTGGCGCCACCCCGGCCTGAACCGGTTAAGCCGGACTGTAGGCATCGTCCCCTCCGGCGTCAAGACGCGCGGCGGCCGGAAGCGGACACCAGGGTTGGCTCCCGCGGGTCGGGGTATCCGGTGACGATCCGCCCGGAGGGAGAAGCGCCATGGTCAACGTCGGCTACACCCTGATGTGCGAGCAGGCCGGCCCCAAGCAACTGGTCGACTACGCCGTCCGCGCCGAGGCCGCCGGCTTCGACCATCTGGTCATGTCCGACCACTACAACCCCTGGTTGGACACCCAGGGTCACTCCCCGTACGCCTGGTCGGTGCTCGGGGCGGTCGCGCACGCCACCACCCGGGCCGAGCTGCTCTCCTTCGTGACCTGCCCGATCCGGCGCTACCACCCGGCCGTGGTGGCGCAGAAGGCCAGCACGGTCGGGGTGCTCTCGGACGGCCGGTTCACCCTCGGCCTGGGCGCCGGGGAGAACCTCAACGAACACGTGATCGGCGGCTGGCCGCACGTGCAGCAGCGGCACGAGATGTTCGAGGAGGCGCTGCAGGTCATCCGGCCCCTGCTCAACGGCGAGACGCTGACCTTCTCCGGCAACCACTTCGACGTCCCCGACGCGTACGTCTGGGACCGGCCGGAGCGCCCGGTGCCGATGGCCGTCGCCGCCTCGGGCCGGCAGTCGGCCACCCTCGCCGCCGAGTACGGCGACGCGCTCATCGCCACCGACCCGCTGCCGCACCTGGTCGAGATGTACGAGGAGGCCGGCGGCGCGGGCCGCCCCCGCTACGGTCAGGTGGCCATCTGCTACGGCCCGGACGAGGCGGAGTGCCGCAAGATCGCCCACGACCAGTTCCGCTGGTTCGGCCTGGGCTGGAAGGTCAACGCGGACCTGCCCGACCCGGACGCCTTCGCGGCGGCCACCCAGTTCGTCGGGGAGGACGACGTGGCGCAGGGCATCTCCTGCGGGCCGGACGTGGACAAGCACGTCGAGGCGTTCAAGAAGTTCGTCGACGCCGGGTTCACCCACGTGGCGCTCGTGCAGATCGGCGGCGACAGCCAGCCGATGTTCCTGGACTGGGCGCAGGAGCAACTGCTGCCCCGGCTCCGCGAGCTGTGACGCTCCCCGCGACGCGACCGGTGGCCCCCGACCGCGGTCGCCGGCCGTCGCCACCGGGGCGCTTCGGGCTGGCGGACCTCCGCCTCGCCCTGGCCGCGCCCCGGCCGGCGGCCGGCCTGACCAGCGAGTTCCGGCTCGTCGCCGGGTTGCGCACGCACACCCGCCGCACGGCCGACCCGGGTGGGGGCGCGCCGGCCGTGGTGCTGGTGCACGGGCTCGCCGTCTCGCACCGCTACCTCAGAGCCCGCTGGCCATCGCCCTCTCCCCCACCCATCCGGTGTACGTGCCGGACCTGCCCGGCTTCGGGCTGACCGAGCGCCCCGGCACGGCGTACGACGTGCCCGGGCACGCCGCGCACCTGGCGGCCTGGCTGGACGCGTACCGGCTGCACCGGGTCTGCCTGGTCGGGCACTCGCTCGGCGCGGCGGTGGCCGCCGCCCTCGCCGCCCGCCACCCCGACCTGGTCCGTGCCCTGGTGCTGGCCGGCCCGACCACCGACCCGGCCGCCCGCTCCCGACGGAGACAGCTCGGGCGGTTGTTGGTGGACGCCCTGCGGGAGGCCAAGCTCCGGGCACCGATCCTGCTCCGCGACGTATGGGACGCCCGGCCCCGGCGGGTCCTCTCCACCCTGTCCCACTCGGTGCACAACGCGATCGAGGCGGACCTGGTCCGGGTCACCGCCCCGACGCTGGTGCTGGGCGGCGCCCGGGACACCCTCGTCCCGGCACGCTGGCGGGCGGAGGCGGCCCGGCTCGTACCCGACGGCCGGTCGGTCACCGTGCCCGCCGCCGCGCACAACGTCGCCACCACCGCGCCCGCGCAGGTCGCCGACGCGATCCGTACCCTGCTCGCGCCCGCCCTGCGAAGGTGAATTCATGCGCATCGGGAAGACCGAGATCCGGCCCGCCGGGGGCGGCCCCGGCTGCCTGCTGATGATTCTCTTCTCGATTCTGGCCTCGGTGGTGCTGACGGTCCTGCTGAACCTGATCCTCTGACAGCCCGCGGCTCAGGCGACCGCCGGCAGCCCGGCCGGCAGATCACGCGCCGGGCCTGCTGGCCGCTGCGGCTGACCGGCATCGGATCGGCCGGCCCCCGTAGTCAGCGGCGACAACACCCCGGTGATCGACTCCGGTGGCGCCTCGCCCCAAGATCCGCACAGTTTCAGGGAAAGAGTGGCCTCACGAGCAGGCAAGGCCACTCTTTCTCTGAAAATGGCCCTTCGTTGCCGCGAGGCGGGGGGCGGGGCGGGTCAGGCCGGGTCCAGTGCCAGGTCGGTGAGGACCGGGTAGTGGTCGGAGGCGACGTCGGCGTCGTCGCCGCGGACCACCTGGACGGTGCGGGTCAGGGCCGCGAGGTCCGGGGTGGCGAGCAGGTAGTCGAGCCGCATCGCGGCGAACTCCGCCCCGCCGTGCCGGGTCGGCACGGTCAACCCGTCCGGTTCGGTCCCGCCGAGGTACGGCCAGAGGTCGACCAGGCCGGCGCCGAGCAGCCGGGCCACCGCGCGGGTGTCGACGGTGCGGCCGTCGCGGCGCAGGTGCCGGCGGCGGTAGAGCTCGCCGAGGCCGGCCAGCCGGGCGGTGTGGTCGACCGCCGGTTCGAGGGTGTTCAGGTCCCCGGCGAGCAGGGCCAGCGGGCCCCCGGTACGCCGGACCGTCACCGCCAGCCAGTCGGCCTCCATCCGCCGCCGGCCACCGGAGTACGGGTCGAGATGGGTGCTGAGCACGGTCAGCGGGCCGTCCGAGGTGGACACCTCGACCCGGGCCGCGGCGTGGTGGAAGGGGCGGCGTATCCGGCCGGACCGGAGCACCCGAAGCGGCGCGCGGACCAGCACCGCCACCGGCTGCCCGAAGCAGGACCGGGCCAGGTGGGGCACCATCCCCACCCGGCCCGCCAGCTCCGTCAGCCGTCCGCCCCGGTCCAGGCCGCGCAGCTCCTGCAGGGCCAGCACGTCGGGACGCTGCCCGGCGACGACCGCGACGATCCGGTCCCACCGGTCGGTCCCGTCGCGGTCCCGCCCGCCGGTACGGATGTTCCAGGTCATCACCCGCAGCATCGCGCCCGGTCAGCCCTCCCGGCCGGCCTTGGCCAGCTCGTCGTCCAGCTCCTTCACCTCTTCGGACTCGATCGCCGGTTGGTTGCCCTTGTACACGTCGGCGTTCGGTCGGACCACCCAGTAGAGCAGCGGGATCCACAGCCCGGCGAGCAGGATCGCCCCCATGAAGTCGGTCGGGTGGTGCATGCCCCGGTACATCCGGGAGACGGCCACCCCGATCGGCATGATCACGGCCATCGCCACGAAGAGCCACCGCCACCAGCGGTCGGTACGGACGAACACGATGATCGCCATGGCGCTCCACAGGCAGATGGTGGCCGCGATGTGTCCCGACGGGAACGACGAGGTCGGCATGTGGCCGTCCAGGTTCTGCACCGGCGGGCGGGGCCGCTCGACCACCCGGGCGCTGGCCAGGAAGAGGCTGAGCTCGCCGAACATCGCCAGCACCACGAAGAGCACCGGGCGCCAGCGCTTCCAGATCGCCAGCACCAGCGGGCAGAAGACCAGCGAGACCAGCAGGATCGCGTGGGTGTCACCGAACTTGCTCCACCACCAGCTCAGCTCGGTGAGCTGGTCGGTACGCCGGGCGGCGAACCACTGCGGGACCGCGGTGTCCATGGTGTCGAGGAAGGTGCCCTTGGCGTGGTAGCTGACGTACATGCCGAAGCCGTAGAGGGCGCCGAACACGATCACCCAGCCGACCAGCAGCTCGGCGACCGACGAGCGGGGGTGGTCCAGCAGGTGCTCCTCGGCCGGCGCGGGCTTGATCTCCTCCCCCGCCTCCGGCTCCAGGCCCTCGCTGATCGGCGGCACGGGCCGGCCCCGCTCCCGCCGCCAGAGCCGGAAGGCGTACGCGCTGACGCCGAGCCAGAGGGCGCCGAGCAGCCAGCCGCCGAACACGTCGGAGACGAAGTGCACGCCCAGCGCGATCCGGGTCAGTCCGATCAGGAAGACCAGCACGGCGACGATCGCGATCGCCGGCTTGCGCCAGCGCGGCCGCATGGCCGGCAGGAAGACCAGCAGCAGCGCCCCGTACGCGACGAACGAGCCGAGCGCGTGTCCGCTCGGGAAGCTGTTTCCGGGGGCGTGGGTGATCGGCACGTCGACCACCGGGCGGAGCCGGCCGACCAGCGCCTTCAGCGACGGATCGAGGATCAGCCCGCCGACCCCGGTGATGATCAGGTACGCGGCCAGCCGGGACTGGCGACGGATCAGCAGGCTGATCACGGCGATGGAGACCAGCCAGATCAGCA
This sequence comes from Micromonospora sp. NPDC051924, assembly GCF_055586005.1. Classification (NCBI taxonomy): domain Bacteria; kingdom Bacillati; phylum Actinomycetota; class Actinomycetes; order Micromonosporales; family Micromonosporaceae; genus Micromonospora; species Micromonospora sp. NPDC051924. The sequence goes on along the minus strand of NZ_JBVJJA010000002.1, from coordinate 241,161 downwards.
CCGGGCGGCCACCCAGGTCGGTGATCGCGGTGAGCACCGTGACCACGGGGTGGTGCGGGGCCACGAGCTTGTTGAACCACTCGGCCGCCTCGTGGTCGGCGTGGTAGAGCGGCCCCCAGTGGAACCGCACGAGCATCAGCAGCACGCCGAACGCGACTCCCGCGCCGGCGACGGCGAGCAGGCCCACGACGCTCCGCTCGGCGAAATGGCCGAGCGGCCGCCGGGCCGCCTCCTTGACCGCGGTCACCTCAGCACCTCCCTTTTCAGCTGCGAGGCGCGCTGTACCCGATTCCCGCCCCCGCTACACGCGGCCCGACCGATCGTCAGAGGGCGGTCATCTCGCCGGTGTCGAGAGCCTCCTCGCGCTCGGCCTCCGGCTCCCAGAGGTCGGGCTGGGCGGGCTCCTCCACGCCGATCCGCATCCCCTCCAGCTGGGCGGCGAAGGCCAGGCCACCGAAGAGCGCCATCCCGGTCAGATTGGCCCAGATCAGCAGGGCCATCATCCCGGTCAGCGCGCCGTAGGTCTGCCCGAAGCCGCCGCTGTACTTGACGTACGCGGCGAGCAGCAGGCTGGCCAGCCACCAGAGCGCCGTGGCGATCCCGGCGCCGAAGAAGAGCCAGGAGAGGCCGGGCTGCTTGCGCCGGGGCGCGTGCCGGAACAGCGCCGCCACGGCCAGCACGGTCAGGCCGAGGCTGAGCGGCCAGCGGATGACGTCCCAGGCGGCGTTGGCGAAGGTGCCCCACTCGTAGTGCCGCTGCACCGAGTCGCCCATCGCCCGACCGCCGACCAGGATGAGGAACCCGGTCAGCGCGGGCACGCCGGCGACCAGCGCGAGGACGGCGGCGCGGAGGTACTTGGCCAGGGCGGGCCGGTCCCGTTCGACGCCGTAGATCCGGTTGGCGCCCCGCTCGATCTGGGCCATCACGGTGGTGAGCGCCACCAGCCCGGTGAGCAGACCGAGGGTCAGCGCCAGCTCACCGGCCCGCTCGGTGTGGTCGGTGTCGGCGAGCAGCTCGTGCACCACGGATTCGCTCTGCCCGGGGGTGAGCGCCAGCACGGTGTCGGCGACCACCTTGCCGCCCTCGTCCGCCCCGAGATCGGTGATCAGCCCGGTGAGCGCGATCAGGAACGGCACCACGGCCAGGCAGAGCTGCAGGGCGAGCGCCCGGGAGTGGCTGAAGCCGTCGCCGTAGCGGAACCGGATGAAGGCGTCCCGGAGCAGGCACCAGCCGCCGTGCCGGCGCAGCGTGTGCCAGGCGTCGTCGGCGGAGAGTTCCTCCTTCGCCATCAGCCGGGTCTCGGGGACCAGCTTGGTGCTACTCACGGCGGCCCTCCTCGACCAACCGCTCACCGCGCTCGGCCGCCGCGTCGGCGTCCACCGACAGGTCGGGGTCCCGCTCGGGTCGCGGCACGCAGAGCCAGAGCGACTCGGGCCGGATCTGGGCCTTCAGCGACCGGCCCGGCTCGATCAGGTCGCCGTCGAGCTGCCGGGGCTGGCTCCGGTTGCTGGTGATCTCGACCTTGCGGGCCCGGAGCACCTCCATCCGGGGCACGCTGCCGCGGCGGCGGACCAGCGCCCAGCCCATCGCCAGCCAGTGCCCGAGCGTCCGCGGCGTGAGCACCGCCACGTCGAACCAGCCGTCGTCCGGCTCGGCGTCGGTGAGCAGGCGTACGCCGCCCTGGAGTCGGCCGACGTTGGCGACCAGGACCGAGCGGGCCCGGCGGCGCAGCGGCGGCCCGCCGTCGATCCGGATGGACACCCGCATCGGCCGGTCCCGCAGGTGCCGGGCGGCCCCCACGATGTACGCCGGCCAGCCGATCCGCTTCTTGGTGGTCTCGGAGGTGGAGTCGAGCATCTGGGCGTCGAAGCCCATGCCGGCCATCACCGCGAAGCAACTGTCGCCGACGACGCCGACGTCGAGCCGGCGCATGCCCCGCTCGATGGCGACCTCCAGCCCGGCGGCGAGGTCGTTGGAGAGGCCGAGGTTGGCGGCGAGCAGGTTGCCGGTGCCCTGCGGCAGCACGGCGAGCGCGACGTCGGTGCCGGCGAGGGCGGTGACGCAGGCCATCACGGTCCCGTCGCCGCCGCAGGCGAAGACCACCTCGGCGCCGGCCTTGACGGCGCCCTCGGTCTGCCCTCGGCCTGGGTCCTCGACCGTGGTCTCGTACCAGGTCGGCTCGGGCCAGCCGGCGGCGGCGAGGGCGCCGTTCACCGTCTCGCGGAAGTCGTCGAGATCGGTCACCTTGGCCGGGTTGACCACCACCGCGGAGCGGGGCGCGGGGTTGTCAGCGGTCACCGGGCGCTTGTCCTCGTCCACGGCGCAAGTGTGCAGCAGATCCGGCGGGTCAGCGAGCCGACGGGGACAGACGTTGCAAGGACCGCAAACAGGTTTGAGCGCGGCCCGGACCGGAAAGCACGACCGGTCCGCGAGGAGTCAGGCCGCCGTGCGCAGCGCAGCCTCCACCCGGCGGCGCAGGTCGTCGAGGTCGGCGCCGGCCTCGGTGAGCACCAGCGCGGCCAGGCCGTTCCCCTCCCGTAGCAGACCGAGCAGGATGTGCTCGGTGCCGATGTGGTGGTGCCGCAGCCGGAGCGCCTCGCGCAGGGACAGCTCCAGCACCTTCTTCGCCCGCGGCGAGAAGCGGCCGTCGTCGGGCCGGCGCCGGCCGCCCCACCAGCGGCGCGGGGCGGGTGGCGCCTCGCGCAGCGCGTCCGGGCCGAACGACTCCTCGATCCGCGCGACGATCGCGGCGAGGTCGATGCCGATCTCGCGCAGCGCGGCGGCGTCCGCCTCGCCGAGACCGTCGACGCCGCCGGCGGTGTGCCGGGCCACCGCGGCGCGCAGTTCCTCGGCCCGGATGCCGCCGGCCGAGAGCACCCGGACGGCCAGGTTGTCGCCGTCGGCGAGCACCCCGAGCAGCAGGTGCTCGGTGCCGACCGGGCGCCGGCCCTCGGCGCGGGCCTCGTCGACCGCGTGCCGGACCACGGCCCGGGCCCGGTCGGTGAACCGTTCGAACATCACGCCTCCCAGCTTCCTCGGACCGCCGGTCGCCCGGCGTGCTTCTTGTGGACCGCCTGCCGGCTGACCTCGAGCGCGTCGGCGATCTCCTGCCAGGACCAGCCCTGCCGTCGGGCGTTGTCCACCTGGACCACCTCGAGTCGCTCGAGCAGCCGGCGCAGGGCGAGCACGGCCCGGAGCCCGACCTTCGGGTCGGTGCTGCCGGCGGCCGCCGCGAGTTCCGTCGCCTGACTCATACTGTCAACATAGGTTGACAGCACGGGTCCTGTCAACCCTGGTTGACAAAACACGAACTCCGTGGCCCCCGGGCGCGCCCCGGCCGGTGCTACGGTCCGCTGGTGTTCCGCCGTCACCCCCCGGACCGACCCGTCGAGGCCACCCGCCGGCTGACCGTCGGGCGGCTCACCCTGGAGGTCGCCGGCGGCAGCGTGGTGGGGCACCGCTACCCGGAGAACTTCGACGTGCTGCACCTCGACCCGGAACTGCCGCTCGTGGCGCTCGCCGACGGGATGGGCGACGGCGAGGGCAGCCGGATCGCCGGCGCCACCGCGGTGAGCACCTTCGTCGCCCAGGTCCGCGGCGGCTGGCCCGCCGTCGACCCCGCCGGGCTGCGCGCCGCGACGGCCGAGACCCAACTCCGGGTACGTCGAGCCGGGGCGGCCGTCGCCGGGCTCACCGGCTGCACCCTGACGGCGCTGGTCGCCGAGCCCGAGAGCGGCCAGGGGTGGCTGGTCCAGCTCGGCGACTCACGGGCGTACCGGCTGCGGGACGGGCTGCTGGAGCTGATCACCGTCGACCACACCATGGCCTGGCTGGGAGTGGTGCACGGCTGGTGGCCGGCGGACTCCCCGGAGGCGGCCCGGGCGCGCTACCAGCTGCTGCGCTACGTGGGTCACCCGGACGAGCCGGAACCGGACCTGCTCGCCGTGCCGCTGCGCACCGGCGACACCTGGCTGCTCTGCACCGACGGGGTGAGCGACCAGCTCGGCTACCACCGGCTGCGGGACCTGCTGGCCGGCCGCCGGGACCCGGCGCGCACCGCCGAGGCCCTGCTCGCCGCCACGCTCGACGAGGGTGGCGACGACAACGCCACTGCGGTGATCGTCCGCGTGCACCCAGCGGTTCCGGCTCCCCGCTGACCGCGCGCTCCCCTACCTCGCCACGAGAGGGTGAGCGGCACCACCTGTGACGAGCTGACAATCTGTGCAATCATTGTCAGCATGTCGACCGACCGATTGGAAGCGATCCTCACCGCCGCGTACGAGTGCTTCACCCGGCACGGCGTGCGGCGGACGACGATGGACGACATCGCCGCGGCGGCCGAGATGTCCCGCCCCGCCGTCTACCAGTACGTCCGCAACAAGGACGACGCGTACCGGCGGCTGGCCGAGCGGCTCTTCGCCGACTCCCTCGCCGCCGCCGGACGGGGCGCCGCCGGCACCGGCCCGCTGGCGCAGCGGCTGCACGACGTGCTCGCCGCCAAGCTCGAACTCACCCTGCGGCTGCACCGGGAGAGCCGGCACGCCGCCGAGCTGCTCGACGCCAGCACGAAGCTCACCGGCGACCTCGTCGAGGCGTACACCCGGGAGCTGACCGACCTGGTGGCCGGCACGCTGGCCGACGCCGCGGGGCCGCGCGCCCGCGCGGTCGCCGATGTGCTGGTCGCGCTCACCCGCGGCCTGGAGGCCGACCTCACCGACCCCGACCTGCCCCGGCGGCGGCTGCGCGACGGCGTCGCGCTGATCGTCGCGGGCCTGCCACCGCACCCGGGAGACCACGCATGACCACCGTCCTGATCACCGGCACCTCCTCCGGCATCGGCCGGGCCACCGTCCGGCGGCTCGCCCGTCGCCCCGAGCTCACCGTCTACGCCACCGCCCGCAGGGTGGAGGCGATCGCCGACCTGGCCGACACCGGCGCCCGGCTGCTCCCCCTCGACGTCACCGACGAGGCGTCCATGCGCGCCGCCGTGGCCGCCGTCGAGACCGAGCACGGCCAGGTCGACGTGCTGGTCAACAACGCGGGCTACGGCGAGTACGGCCCGATCGAGGAGGCCCCGCTGGACCGGGTCCGCACCCAGTTCGAGACCAACGTCTTCGGGCTCAGCCGGCTCACCCAGCTGGTGCTGCCCGGCATGCGCCGGGCCGGGCGGGGCCGGATCGTCAACGTCAGCTCGATGGGCGGCCGGCTGGTCTTCCCCGGCGGTGGCTACTACCACGCCAGCAAGTACGCGGTGGAGGCGATCTCCGACGCGCTGCGCCAGGAGGTCCGCTCGTTCGGGGTGGACGTGTCGATCGTCGAGCCGGGGCTGATCCGGACCGGCTTCGGCGCGGTCGCCGCCTCCTCCCTCGGCGCCGGGGCCGCCCCCGACGGGCCGTACCGGAAGATGGTGACCACGGTCGACGCCGTGATGGCGCGGTCGTACCGGAACCGGCTGCTCGCCGCGACGCCGGAGACGGTGGCCCGGGTGATCGAACGGGCGGTGACCGCCCGCCGGCCACGCACCCGCTACCTGGTCACCGCCGCCGCCTGGGCGATGGTGCACAGCCGCCGGCTGCTCGGCGCCCGGTTCCTCGACGCGGTGAACCGGCTCCAGTTCCGCTGACCCGACCCGAGTCCCGCCACCGGCTGACTACCGTGGGTGAGGTGAACGCGGTCGGGAGGTGAGGCGGGATGGCCGCACCCACCCACGGCGCGGTGGTGGTCGGCGTCGGCCGGTCGGACGAGGACCTCCAGGTGGTCCGGACCGCCGTCGGCGAGGCCGCCGCCCACGGCCGTCCGCTGCACCTGCTGCACGCCTTCAACTGGGCGGCGGCCCTGGAGGCGCCCACCGTCGGCGCGCCGCGCGACGCCGCCGAGGAACTGCTGGAGCGGGCCGGGCAGGCGGCCTCCGCCGCCGAACCGGCCGTGCCGGTCAGCGGCGAGATCGTCGAAGGCTCCCCGGTCGAGGCGCTGGTCCGGGCCTCCGACTCGGCGTTCCTGGTGGCGCTCGGGGACGGCGGGATGTCCGACTGCCCGACCTGCGTGCCGGCCGACGCGCCCGCCGTGCAGCTCGCCGCCCGGGCCGGCTGCCCGGTGCTGATCGGCCGGGTCACGCCCCCACCGCAGGGGCCGCTGCTGGTCGGGTTCGACGGGTCGGAGAGCGGCCGGGCCGCGCTCGGCTACGCCTTCGACTGCGCCGAACGGCGGGCCACCCGGCTGCTCGCCATCCATGTCGTCGAGCACCAGCACCCCGAGGAAGACCACCTGCTGGACGAGGCGGTGGCCCGGTACGCACCACGGCACCCGACGGTGGCCGCCGAGTGCCACACCGTCCGCGGCGACCCGGCCACCGTCCTGGTCGAACAGTCCCGCTCGGCACAGCTGGCCCTGGTCGGGGCGCGCGGCGACGAGCCGTTGCGGGGCATGCTCGGCGAGGTCAGCCAGACCCTGCTCTACCACTCGCCCGCCCCGGTGATCGTCGTCCGTGGACTCGACCCGGATCGCGAGGAGGGGTCGTGACGCCCGCGGGTCCCGGGACCAACGGCCCTGATCGATTTCGGCCTGACCGACGAGGCTGGACCTGCCCGGGCGGAAAACCCGCCGCCCGGGTGGCAGAAGACCACGAGCCGCGAGAGGCTAATGCAGCATGGACACCGCTCTCGACCTGCACAGCCCACTGACCGAAGACGAGCTGCGCCGGCTTGACGCCTACTGGCGAGCGGCCAACTACCTCACCGTCGGGCAGATCTACCTGCTCGACAACCCGCTGCTCCGCGAGCCGCTCAAGCCCGAGCACGTCAAGCCGCGCCTGCTGGGACACTGGGGCACCAGCCCCGGCCTCAACCTCATCTACGCGCACCTCAACCGGGTCATCGTCGACCGGGACCTGTCCGCCATCTACGTCACCGGCCCGGGCCACGGCGGCCCCGCCCTGGTGGCCAACACCTGGCTGGAGGGCACCTACAGCGAGCTCTACCACCACGTCCCTCGGGACGAGACCGGCATGCAGCGGCTGTTCCGCCAGTTCTCCTTCCCCGGCGGCATTCCCAGCCACGTGGCGCCGGAGGTGCCGGGTTCGATCCACGAGGGCGGCGAGCTCGGGTACGCGCTGAGCCACGCGTACGGGGCCGCGTTCGACAACCCGGACCTGCTGGTGGCCTGCGTGATCGGCGACGGCGAGGCGGAGACCGGCCCGCTCGCGGGCAGCTGGCTGTCCAACGTCTTCCTCAACCCGGCCCGGGACGGGGCGGTGCTGCCCATCCTGCACCTCAACGGCTACAAGATCGCCAACCCGGCGGTGCTGGACCGGATCCCCAGCGAGGACCTGCTCGAGCTGATGCGCGGCTACGGCTACCAGCCGTACGTGGTCGAGGGCGACGACCCGGCGCGGGTGCACCAACTGCTGGCCGCGACCCTCGACCGGGCGGTCAAGGAGATCGCCGAGATCCAGCGCCTGGCCCGCTCCGGCGGCCAGGTCGAGCGCCCCCGCTGGCCCATGCTCATCCTGCGTACGCCGAAGGGCTGGACCGGGCCGAAGGACGTCGACGGCAAGCCGGTCGAGGGCACCTTCCGCGCCCACCAGGTGCCCATCGCCGAGGTACGCGACAACCCGGCGCACCTGGCCGAGCTGGAGCGTTGGCTGCGCAGCTACCGGCCGGAGGAACTCTTCGACGCCACCGGTGCCCCGGTCGCCGACCTTGCCTCCCTGCCGCCCCGGGGCGACCGGCGGATGAGCGCCAACCCGGTGGCCAACGGCGGCCGGCTGCTGCGCGACCTGGAGCTGCCCGACTTCCGCGACTACGCGGTGGACGTCAAGCAGCCGGGCGAGCCGATGGCCGGCGCGGCCGGCGCGCTCGGCCCCTGGGTGCGAGACGTGATCGCCCGCAACCCGCAGACCTTCCGCCTCTTCGGGCCGGACGAGGTCGCCTCCAACCGGCTCGGCGCCGCCTTCGAGGTCACCGACCGGGCCTTCGTCGGCCGCCAGGTCCCCGGCGACGACCACCTCTCCCCCGACGGTCGGGTGATGGAGGTGCTCTCGGAACACCTGTGCCAGGGCTGGCTGGAGGGCTACCTGCTGACCGGCCGACACGGCATCTTCACCAGCTACGAGGCGTTCATCCACATCGTCGACTCGATGGTCAACCAGCACGCCAAGTGGTTGAAGGTGACCCGGCGCATCCCCTGGCGGGAGCCGGTGGCGTCGCTGAACTACCTGCTCTCCAGCCACGTCTGGCGGCAGGACCACAACGGCTTCTCGCACCAGGACCCGGGCTTCATCGACCACGTGGTCAACAAGAAGGCCGAGGTGGTCCGGGTCTACCTGCCGCCGGACGGCAACACCCTGCTCTCCACCATGGACCACTGCCTGCGCAGCCGGCACTACATCAACGTGGTGGTGGCCGGGAAGCAGCCGGCGCCGAACTGGCTGACCATGGACGAAGCGGTCCAGCACGCCCGCCGCGGCCTGGGCATCTGGGACTGGGCCAGCTCCGACGAGGGCAGCGAGCCGGACGTGGTGCTCGCCTGCGCCGGCGACGTGCCGACGTTGGAGACCCTGGCCGCGGCCGACCTGCTCCGCAAGCACCTGCCGGAGCTGCGGGTGCGGGTGGTCAACGTGGTCGACCTGATGCGCCTGCAGCCGCCGTCGGAGCACCCGCACGGCCTGCCGGACAACGAGTTCGACACCATCTTCACCCGCGACAAGCCGGTCATCTTCGCCTACCACGGCTACCCGTGGCTGATCCACCGGCTCACCTACCGGCGGACCAACCACGACAACCTGCACGTGCGCGGCTACAAGGAGGAGGGCACCACCACCACGCCGTTCGACATGGTGATGCTGAACGACCTGGACCGCTTCCACCTGGTCATCGACGTCATCGACCGGGTGCCGGGGCTCGCCGCCCGCGCCGCCCACCTACGTCAGGAGATGGTCGACGCCCGTCAGGCCTGCCGCGACTACACCCGCCGGTACGGCGAGGACGATCCCCGGGTCGCCGAGTGGCGGTGGATCCGGGAGACCGAGCAGGGCCTGCGGAGCGGGCAATGAGCTCCGACGAGATCCTGGTCGGCTACGACGGCTCCACCGACGCGTCGGTCGCCCTCGACTGGGCCATGGACGAGGCGGGCCGCTCGGGCCGGCCGGTCCGGCTGGCGTACGTCTTCGAGTGGCTGACCGTGGCCGGCTGGGTCGGTCCCGGCGTGGCGCCCGGCATCTGGCCGGACGAGACCGCACGCCGGCAGGTGGAGGACCTGGTCCGCAAGGCGGCGGCGGAGGCCGCCGCCGAGCGGCCCGGCCTCACCGTGCAGGGGGAGGTCTTCGACGGCCCGCCCGCCCTGGTGCTCCAGGAGCGCTCCACCGAGGCCGGCATGCTGGTGCTCGGCAGCCGGGGGCACGGCGGGTTCGGCGGCCTGCTCGCCGGCTCCACCGCCGTCTCCGTCACCGCCCACGCGCACTGCCCGGTGGTGGTGGTCCGGGACGGCCAGGCCGCCACCTCCGGTCCGGTGGTGGTCGGCGTGGACGGCTCCGAGACCTCGCTGCGGGCGCTCGGCTTCGCCGTCGAGCGGGCCGCGCAGCGGGACGTGCCGCTGCGGGTGCTGCGGATCTGGGAGCCGGCCGGCGAGCGGTGGGTGCCGCCGGACTTCGACCCGGAGCAGGTCACCGCCACCGAACGGGCGGCCGCCGAGGCAGACCTCGCCCAGTGGCGGGAGACCTTCCCCGACGTGCCGGTCGAGATCCAGGTGACTCCGGGCAACCCGGCCGCGCTGCTGGTCGAGACGAGCCGGGAGGCCCAGCTCGTGGTGGTCGGCACCCGGGGCCGGGGCGGGTTGCGGGGCATGCTGCTCGGCTCGGTCAGCCAGCAGCTCATCCACCACGCGCACTGCCCGGTCGCGGTGGTCCGGGAACGCTGATCCCGCGGGCCGGTCGGCGCCCGCCCGGGTAGCCGGCCGGCCCGCACCACCGAGCGCCGACCGCGCAACACGCCGAGCTGACGAGTCACCGGCCGGCCGCGGCCTGCCCCTCCTCCGGGTTGAGCGAGAAGTAGTCCTCCTCCTCCTGCGCCAGGTGCAGGCGCAACACGGCGTCCAGGCCGTACAGGGCGGCGAGCAGGTCCGGGACCTCGTCGCGGCGCAGCCGACCGTCCGGATGCTGGGCCAGGTGGCCGCCGATCCGGTCCACCAGGCGGCTGATCTCCACGTGCGCCCGGCTCATCGTCGAGGTCGCCTCGTCACTGCCGAGCGGGCCGGCCAGCGCCGGGTAGAGCTGTCTCTCCTCGGCCGCCTCGTGCGGCAGCACGTCGTCGACCAGCCGCCGGTGCACCTCCCGCAGGGCCGGTACGCACTCCACCGCCTCCGGGTCCGTCGCCACCAGGTCGGCGGTGTCCCGCAGCCGGTCCAGCACGTCGCGCACCCCGCCGTGCTCGCCCGCGTACCGGTCGAGGAGGGCGCGGGTCTCCGGCGGGACGTCCCGGCGGCGCAGCCCGCCCCCGAGGGCCCGCAGCGCGTTGAGGATCACCAGCACGTCGATGCCCTCCTGGAGGAAGGCGCCGGCCACCGGGGGCAGCCCACCGGCCGCCGCCACCACCATCGCCACCACGGCGAGTCCCATCCCGACGGTGGCGCTCTGCACCGCGATGCGGCGGGCGTACCGGGCGATCTCGACGGCGTCGGCGAGCCGGTCCAGCCGGTCCACGGTGAGCACCGCGTCGGCCACGTCGGCGGAGGCGGTCGCCCCGGTCGCCCCCATCGCCACCCCGACGTGCGCCTCGGCCAGCGCCGGGGCGTCGTTGACCCCGTCGCCGACCATCACGGTGACCGCGTGGCCCGACTCCTCCTTCACCCGGTCGACCTTCTCCCGGGGCGAGCACTGCGCCCAGACGTCGTCCACACCGACCGCCTGCGCCACCTGCCGGGCGGTCCGCGGCCGGTCCCCGGTGACCATCACCAGGCGGGTCAGCCCGGCCTCGCGCAGCCGCCGTACGGTGCGCCGGGCGTCGGGGCGTACCGGGTCCTCGAGCAGGATCGCGCCGAGCGGGGCCCGGTCGTCGCTGACCCAGACGGTGGAGCGGCCGGCCAGCTCCGCGCGCTCGCGGGCCCGGTGGGCCCACTCGGGCGGCTCGCCGGGCAGCTGGCCGACCCGGACCAGGCGGCCGTCCACCCGGCCGGTCACCCCGCGCCCCGGCTCCTCCGTGACGTCGGTCGGGTCGGCCAGCGGCAGCCCCTGCTCGCGAGCCTGTCGGACCAGCGCGGCGGCCAGCACGTGCGGGGAGAGCTGCTCGACGGAGGCGGCCAGCCGCAGCACCTCGTCCCGGTCGCCGCCGGGCGCGATCACCGTCTCGGCGGCGCGCGGTCGGCCGGCGGTCAGCGTGCCGGTCTTGTCCATCAGCAGGGTGCGGGCCCGGCCCAGCAGCTCCAGCGAACCACCGTCGCGGACCAGCACGCCGCGCCGGGCCACCCGGGACAGGCCGGAGACGATGGCGATCGGGGTCGCCAGCAGCAGCGGGCAGGGGGTGGCCACCACCAGCACCGCCACCGCCCGGATGAACTGGCCGGTGAGCAGCCAGGCCGCACCGGCCAGCAGCAGGGTGAACGGCACGAAGGCGGCCGCGTACCGGTCGGCCAGCCGGACCATCGGGGCCTTGCGCGCGGTGGCCTCCTCGGCCAGCCGGACGATCCCGGCGTACGTGCTCTCCGCCGCGTTCTTGCGGGCCCGCAGCCCGAAGCCCGCGCCGGCGTTCACCACGCCGCTGGCCACCTGCTCTCCCGCGGCCCGGGTGACGAGCTGCGACTCGCCGGTGACCACCGACTCGTCCAGCGTCGCGGCCTCCTCGACGGTGCCGTCCACCGGCACGACGTCGCCGGGACCGACCACCAGCCGGTCCCCCACGGCGACCCGGTCCAGCGGCACCACCTCGATCCTCCCGTCCGGGGTCCGACGCCGGGCCTGCCGGGGCGCGCGTTCCAGCAGCGCCCGCAGGTCCCGGGTGGCCCGGCGCTGGGCGTAGTTCTCCAGCGCCTGCCCGGTGGCCACCATCACCGCGATCACCGCGCCGGCCAGGTACTCCCGGACCAGCAGCGCGCCGACCAGGGCCAGCACGGCGATCACGTCCACCCCGAACTGGCGGCGCCAGAGCTGCTTGAGGGTGGTCCAGACCGCCGGCCCCAGGGCGACCAGGGTCACCGCCGCCCACACCAGCTGGGCCACCCCGCGCAGCCCGGCGAACCACAACCCGGCGCCGACCAGCACGGCCAGGGTGAGCAGGGTCAGCGGTGCCCACTCCCGCCAGTCCACCCGGTGCCGTCGCACGGGGTGCTCCGGCAGGCACTCGCGCGGTTCCGCTTCCACGTGCGGATCGTCTCAGCGGCCGGGTGGGGCAGGTAGGGCAAACCCGGGTAATCCGAGGGGTCGAAGGGCCCGGACTCGCGGGACGGACGGGGCGTGCGGGCCGTCCGGCGATGCCCGAGGATGGAGCGGCAACCCCGCCCGGTCGGGCTCCGGCGTGGGGCACGATGGGGAGAAACAGGAAAGGTCGTGACGATGAGCCACGAGACGCCGGCTACGGACCGTCCGCTGACCACCGCCCTGGCGGAGGCAGCCGGGATGGCCGGCCACGCCCCCTCCGTGCACAACACCCAGCCGTGGCACTGGACGGTGCTGCCCGAGGGGCTGGAGCTGCGGGTGGTCCGGGAGCGTCACCTCAGCGCCATGGACCCGGAGGGACGGCTGCTGATCGTCAGCTGCGGCGCCGCGCTGCACCACGCGCGGGTGGCGCTGGCCGCCGAGGGCTGGACGCCGGTGGTGGAGCGGCTGCCCGACCCGGACCAGCCGGACCTGCTGGCCCGCCTCACCGGGCTCAAGCACACCGGCGCGAACCCGGACGCGATGCACATGGTGCAGTGCATGCAGGTCCGCCACACCGACCGCCGGCCGGTCAGCGACGAGCCGATCTCCTGCGCCGCTCTCGGCGAGATCGACCGGGCGGCCACCGGCGAGGGCGTCAACCTCCAGGTGCTGGACGCCACCCAGAAGATCCAACTGGCCAGCGCGGCCCAGCAGGCGGCCGCGGTCGAGGCCGACGAGCCGCAACTGCAGGAAGAGCTCGCCTACTGGACCAGCCGGGCCGGCACCGGCACCGGGCTGCCGCCGGAGGTGCTGCCGCAGGAGGCCCCGCAGACCACCGTCCCGGCGCGGGACTTCGGCCGGCACGGCACCCTGCCGGTGGGTCCCGGGCACGACCGGACCGCCGTCTACGGCATCCTCTGGGGCACCGAGGACGAGCCGGACAGCTGGCTGCGGGCCGGCGAGGCGCTCTCCGCCGCCTGGCTCACCGCCACCCGCCTCGGGGTGTCCCTGGTCCCGCTCAGCGGGGTGGTGGAGGTCGAGGCCACCCGGAACGCGCTCCGGCACATGCTCTCCGACCTCGGCTACCCGTACATCTCAATGCGGCTGGGCCTCGCGGACCCGACGCACGCCGGGCCCCCGCACACCCCCCGGCTGGACACCGCCCAGATCGTCGACACCTCGGCGGTGCGCGACTACCTCGCGTAACGGGACTCGTCCGGTCCGGCCACCGGGCGATAACATCGCCCGGTGGCCAGCGCACCGAATCCCCGGCACGAACACGTCACCCCGTCGCTGGGCCTGACCCCACTGTCCCGGGTCCGGCTCGACGAACTGCTGCAGGAGATGCTCGACCGGGTCGGCGAGGTGGTCACCAGCCGGGAGCGGCTGCGGGCCCTGCTCGACGCCGTGGTGGGCATCGGCTCCGACCTCGACCTGCGCAGCACCCTGCAACGGATCGTGCAGTCCGCGTGCGAGCTGGTCGGCGCCGAGTACGGCGCGCTCGGGGTGATCGGCCCCGACCGGCTGCTGCACGACTTCATCATCCACGGGATCAGCGAGGAGCTGCACGCCAAGATCGGCGAGCTGCCGCACGGTCGGGGCGTGCTCGGCCTGCTCATCGACGAGCCGAAGCCGCTGCGCATGCCGGACATCACCCAGCACCCCAGGTCGTACGGCTTCCCGAAGCACCACCCGCCGATGCACAGCTTCCTCGGCGTGCCGGTCCGCATCCGCGACCACGTCTTCGGCAACCTCTACCTGGCCGAGAAGCAGGGCGCGGCCGAGTTCACCGAGGACGACGAGGAGATCGTGGTCGCGCTGGCCGCGGCGGCCGGCGTGGCGATCGAGAACGCCCGCCTCTACGCCCTCGCCCACCGGCGGGAACGCTGGCTGGCCGCCACCGCCGAGATCACCGCCGTGCTGCTCGGCGAGGTACGCCGCACCGACGCCCTGAGCCTGGTGGCCCGGCGGGCCCGCGAGGTCGCCGAGGCGGAGCTGGCCCTGGTGCTGCTCTACGACGAGGACGAGGGCCAGTTCACCGTCGAGGTGGTCGACGGCGCCGACGAGGCCGCCCGGGACCTGGTCGGCGCCGTGCTGCCGGCCAACGAGACCACCTTCGCCGGCTCGGTCACCGAACGCCGCCACGAGCTGGTGGAGAACCTCGCCGAGGCGGCACCCTGGCCCCACCCGGTGATCGCCGGATCGGCGGTGGTGTCGCCGCTGGCCGCGGCGGACGTCCTGCACGGCGTCCTGGTGATCGCCCACGGGCCCGACCACGGGCCCGCGGCCGAGGACGACGTTGCCCTGCTGGGCAGCTTCGCCGGCCAGGCCGCGCTCGCCATGGAGCGGGCCCGCGGCCAGGAGGAGCGGGAGCTGCTGGTGGTCCTGGAGGACCGCGAGCGGATCGCCCGGGACCTGCACGACGTGGTGATCCAGCGGTTGTTCGCCACCGGCCTGCAGTTGCAGAGCGGGGCGATGAACACCCGCCCCGAGGTGGCCAAGCGGATCAACCAGGCCGTCGACGACCTCGACGCCACCATCCGGGACATCCGCCGGACCATTTTCGAGCTGCGCACCCCGATGAGCGCCGCGCTGCGTACCGAGATCCGCGAGGCGATCGAGGTGGCCGCCGAGTCGCTGGGCTACCGCCCCGGCCTGGAACTGATCGGCCCGATCGACAGCGCCGTCCCGGACACGCTCCGCCCCGAACTCACCGCCGTGCTCCGCGAGGCGCTGTCCAACGCCGTACGCCACGCGCACGCCAACCGGGTGGCGGTGACGGTGCAGGCCGACGCCGGCTGGGTCACGGTCACGGTCACCGACGACGGGGTGGGCTGCGACCCGGAGGCGGCCCGCAGCGGCCTGGTCAACCTGCGCGAGCGGGCCGAACGGCTCGGCGGCGACTTCCAGCTCAGCCGGGTGATCCCGCACGGCACCGAGGTGCGCTGGAGCGTCCCGCTGCGCGACTGAGCGGGCGGGGCGGCTCGCCCCGCCGCCTCAGTGGCTCTTGCCGAGCAACCGGGTGGCGAGCACCGCCGCCTGGGTACGCCGCTCCAGACCCAGCTTCGCCAGCACGCTGGAGACGTAGTTCTTCACGGTCTTCTCGGCCAGGAACATCTTGCCGGCGATCTCCCGGTTGGTGAGGCCCTCGGCCACGTACTCCAGGATCCGCCGCTCCTGCTCGGTGAGGCTCTTCAGCTCGCGCGGCTGCTCCACCCCGCTGCGAATGCGCTCCAGCACCCGGGTGGTGATCGCCGGGTCGAGCAGGGACTGCCCGGCCGCGACCCGCCGGACCGCGTCCACCAGGTCGGTGCCACGGATCTGCTTGAGCACGTAGCCGGCGGCGCCGGCCATGATCGCCGCGAAGAGCGCCTCGTCGTCCTCGTACGAGGTGAGGATCAGGCCCTTGATCGAGGAGTCCACGGCACGGATGTCCCGGCACACGTCGATGCCGTTTCCGTCGGGCAGCCGGGCGTCGAGGATGGCCACGTCGGGGCGGAGCGCGGGGATGCGCCGGGCCGCCTCCTGGGCGGAGCCGGACTCGCCGACCACCTCGATGTCGCCGCTGCTGGTGAGCAGGTCGGCAAGGCCACGACGGACGACCTCGTGGTCGTCGAGCAGGAACACCCGGATCATCCGTCCTTTCTACCCCCTGCCGGCCGCGCCGTGCACGGGTCGAAGGTCCCTACCGCGACGCGCCGCCCGGGGCAGACGGGCCCGCCGAGGTGGGGACCTCCGGCCCTGCTCGCAAAGCGCCTGGTTGACGCACCGTGGGGGTACACCAACCGGGGGGCGGCACGGCCCGCACGGAAGGAGCAGCACATGACCACCGGCTTCACCGTCGAGCAGCTGAAGGCCGTCGCCGTCGACGCCGTCCGAGCGCCGTCCCTGCACAACACGCAGCCGTGGCGGTTCCGGCTGCGCGACGGCGGGATCGAGCTCTCGGTCGACCCGCGGCGCCGGCTGGCGGCCACCGATCCCAGCGGCTGGGGCGCCCGGATCGCCTGCGGGGCGGCGCTGTTCAACCTGCGGCTGGCGCTCGCCGTCGCGGGCACCCCGGCCAGCGTCCGGCTCCGCCCGTACCCGGCCGACCCGGACGTGGTGGCCCGGCTGGTCCCGGACCTCCCGCGCCGTCCCACCCCGACCGAACAGAGCCTGTACGCGGCCATCGGCCGCCGGTTCAGCAACCGCGCCCCGTTCTGGCCCGACCCGGTCCCCGCCGACGCCCGCTGGCGGCTGGGCGAGGCCGCCCGGGCCGAGCAGTGCTGGCTGGAGCTGCTGATCGGAACCAGCGCGGTGAACGCCTTCGCGGAGATCGCCCGCAGCGCCCACCGAGTGCTGGAACGCGACCCCGCGTACGTGGCCGAACGGACCACCTGGATCCGCTCCGAGCCCTCGCCCGACGGGGTGCCGGCGGCGGCCGGTGGGCCGCAGAGCGAACCGCAGGACCTGCTGCCGCAGCGCGGCTTCGGCGGACGCAACCGGGCCCCGGGCCGCGACTTCGAGCCGGAGCCGCTGGTGGCGGTGCTCGGGTCGGCGGGCAACACCGCGACCGACCAGATCATGGCCGGCCAGGCCCTGCAGCGGGTGCTGCTCACCGCCACCGACGCCGGGCTGGCCGCGTCGATGATCTCCCAGCCGATCGAGGTGCCGGGGGCCCGGGAGGCGCTGCGGCTGTCGCTGGGCCGGTTCGGCACGCCGCAGATGGTCATGCGGATCGGGTACGGCCAGCCGGGCAGCGCCACCCCGCGCCGGCCGGTGAACGAGGTGCTCGACCTGCCGGTGGTGCCGGCCTGACCGCCGGCCGGCGGTGGCGACTTCCCGGCCCTGGTCGATGCCACCACCGGCCGGCGTGGCCCGTCTCCCCGTCCGGTCAGGACCGGGCCGTGGTGGTGGCGAGCAACGCCGCCTCCCGCGCCGGGTCCAGGCCCACCGCCGCCCGGGCGGGTCGGCCCGCGCGCTGCGGCACCCGGCCGACGTCGCGCAGCCAGCGCCAGGTGTCCTCGACCGTCTCGGTCACCGGCCGGCAGACCAGCCCCGCCGCGTACGCCCGATCGACGCCCCGCTCCTGCAGCCAGCGGTACGGGTGCCCCGGCGGGATCCAGATCGGCAGGTCGTTCCAGGGCTCCACCCCGGCGGCCAGGATCGGCTCCGGGTCCGTCCAGCGCAGCGTCGCGGCCGACCCGGTCGCCGCCACCGCCGCGTCGAGCAACTCACCCATCGTCGCGTGCCCGGTCCGGCCGATCACGTTGTACGCCCCACCGACGCCCTCGCTCCCTCGGTCCAGCAACCAGCTCGCCAGGTCCCGGACGTCGATGTACTGCACCGGCAGGTCCCGCGGCCCGGGGGCGAGCACCTCGCCGCCCCGGGCGACGCGGTGCAACCACCAGGGCAACCGGCCGATGTCCTCCCCCGGCCCGAGGATCAGGCCGGCCCGAGCCAGCAACGCGCGACCGCCGTAGACCTCCACCGCGGCCCGTTCCGCGCCCGCCTTGTTCCGCGGGTAGTCGCCGTCGCCCGCGTCCGCCTCGGCGTCGACGGTCGCGGCCTCCTCGCCCACCCCGTCCGGCACCGGCTCGGCGTACACGGACCCGCTGGAGACGTACACGTAGTGCGGCACGGTGTCGACGAGGGCCCGCGCCGCGTCCCGCACCGCCCGGGGCGCCCCGTCCCAGGTGTCCACCACCATGTCCCACCGGCCGCCGGCGAGCGCCGCCAGCCCGTCCGGCGCCGTCCGGTCCCCCCGCAACCGGTGTACGCCCGTCGGCACCTCCCCGTGCAACCCCCGGTTGAACACGGTCACCGACCAGCCGCGGCCCACCGCCTCCCGCACGATCGCCCCACCGACGAATCCCGTCCCACCCAGCATCAGCAGCCTCATGCGTCCCACCCTGCCCGCTGTCGGGCCCGCCGCCGACCCGTGTTCACCGGCAGCGGATCTGCCCTGGGCAGAAGCGCCGCCGGAGCTGGTGGTCGACTCGTTCTGCGGCAGGTTTTGTCCGGTTGTGGGCGGGCTGGGTGCGGTGGGTGTGGTGTCCGGTTTCGGGGTGTGACCGGCGGCATCCTGGGGCCGGAATGGTGGCCGGGCGAAGGTCGTTGTATCCCCGTGAACGGCCGAGGAAGACGACGCCCCGCGACAGTGGGGGCGGGCCCCCGGGAATGGTGGTGGGCCGCCGGTCGTTACACATGGTCCCGGCGCCGCGAAGCGGCCAAGCCCCGCGAGCGTCGGATCCCCCCAAAAAGACTTTCCCCCTGTTTGAGCGCCTGACGGTGCTTGCGCACCCGCCGACCCCCTATCGGTGTGCGTGCGCCAACCCCCGAATGGAGCTTTCCCATGAACACGATGCTGCGTAAGAGCGTTCTTGGTGTTGCTGGTCTGGCGTTCGCCGGTGGTCTGGCCGCCGGTCCGCTGAACCACCACGAGGCCACCCCGGCCACCGCGCTGACCCCGGTCGCCGCCGTGCAGGCGGACAAGCCGGACACCGGCAAGCTGATCCCGCATGGTGTGCAGGGCGCGCAGTCGAAGATCACCCTGAACGGCGAGCAGGTGGCGAATGTGAAGGCGATCATCGCCGCGACGAAGAAGGCGGGTCTGCCGGAGCGGGCCGCGGTCATCTCGATCGCCACCAGCCTGCAGGAGTCGAAGCTGGAGAACCTGGGTCACCTCGGCGACGCCAACGACCATGACTCGCTGGGCCTGTTCCAGCAGCGCCCCTCCAGTGGTTGGGGTACGCCGGAGCAGATCACCAACCCCGAGTACTCGACCCTCGCGTTCGAGAAGGGCCTCAAGCAGGTCGACGGCTGGCAGGACATGCCGCTGACCCAGGCCGCGCAGACCGTGCAGGTGTCGGCCTACCCGGACGCCTACGCCCAGTGGGAGCAGCAGGCCGCCGACCTGGTCGCCCAGCACTGGAACAGCTGACACAAGAACGAACGACGGCAAAGGCCCGGCTCTGTTGAGCCGGGCCTTTGCCGTCGACAACTGTCCTGGTGGGCGATACTGGGTTTGAACCAGTGACCTCTTCCGTGTCAAGGAAGCGCGCTCCCACTGCGCCAATCGCCCGAGCGCTGGATCGCGAGCGGACGACGGGATTCGAACCCGCGACCCTCACCTTGGCAAGGTGATGCGCTACCAGCTGCGCTACGTCCGCGTTGCCCCCACCTCGCGGCGGCGACGGGGAGAACTGTACCCGATGACAAGATCGCCGGTCGAACCGACCCGCCGACCGCCCGCCCGGCCCGGCCCGACCAGCGATTGGGCCGGCGACCGGCTGGGTACTGACTCCCATCGACAGCACACCACCATCCCCTGAAGGAGGCTGTCGTGGGAATCGGTACCAGCATCTTCCTGATCGCGGTCGGCGCGATCCTCACCTTCGCGCTCGACGCCAGCATCGGCGGGGTCAACCTGGACGTCATCGGCTGGATCCTGATGGCTGCCGGCGTGCTCGGCCTGATCATGACCACGCTGGTCTGGGGCCGTCGCCGCGAGGTGGTCACCACCTCCGAGCCGGTGGAGTACCGGCGGGTCGAGGAGCGGCGGGACATCGCCCCGCCGCTGTGACACGCGCGTGTCCGGGGCCGACGGAGCTGAGCGGTCCCGCCGGTACGTGACGGGGGCGCCGGCCGGCGCCCCCGTCACGTACCGGTCAGCGGCGCATCAGCTCGTTGAGCGTGCCGTAGTCGAGGGCGTCGGCCAGCGCGCCGTACGTCCCGGCGCCGAAGGCCTCCTCGGCTGCCCGGCGGGCCACCGCGTACGCGGCCTCGGCGACCGAGGAGCCGAGGCTGACCCGGGCCACCCCGAGCTTCGCCAGCTCCGCCACGGTCGGGGCGCCGGGCCCGGCCAGGATGTTCAGCGGGGCCGGGATCGCCGCCACCAGGGCGGCCACCGTCTCTGGATCGACCGTTCCCGGCACGAACACCCCGTCTGCGCCGGCGGCCAGGTATGCCTCGGCCCGCGCCACCGTCTCCCGCACCCCGCCCACGCCCCGCAGGAACGTGTCGATGCGGGCGTTGACGTAGAGCGGGATCCCCGTCCGGTTCGCCGCGGACCGGACAGCGGCCAGCCGGGCGCACTGCTCGTCGACCGGGCGTAGCGGCGTCTCCCCGGTGTGGCCGGCGTCCTCGACGTTCACCCCGACGGCCCCCGCCGCCAGCACGGCGGCGACCGTGGTGGCCACCTCGTCGGGGGTGTCACCGTACCCGGACTCGATGTCGGCGGTGACCGGCAGCGACACCGCGGCGGCCACCCGGCGGACCAGCTCGACGGCGGCCTCGCGGCCGAGCGCGTCGCCGTCCGGGGCGCCCAGGCTCCAGGCGACACCCGCGCTGGTCGTGGCGACCGCCCGGGCGCCGGCGGCGGCGACGACCCGGGCGCTCGCCGAGTCCCAGGCGTTGACCAGGACCAGCGGCTCGCCGGGCACGTGCAGGGAACGGAAGTGCAGGGCTCGATTGTGGTGATCGTTCACCCGGCCAGTCTGGGTCGGCGCGTCCGGCCGCCGTATTGTTTCAGTCCCAGCTGAAACGAAGGGGGCGGGATGGTCGCGATCGGCCTGTCGGCGGGCGCCGTGGCGCGGGTCCGCTTCGCGCTCTCCTGCCTCTGGGAGGTGGTCGCCGGGGTGCGGGTGCTGCGCGACCCGGGCCAGCACGCGATCCACCTGCCCTGGGTGAACCGGGTACGACCGCGCCTCGCCGCGGCCGGACTGCTCGACCCGGACCACGGCCTGCTCTGTCAGCTCGTCCCGCCCGCGCCGGGCTACGTGGTCGACTTCCTCACCCCACCCCCCGCCGGCCTGAACCCCGACCTGGGCGAGGAGTTGGCCGCGCTGCGCGCCACCTCGCTCGGGACGGTCCGCGCCCACCTCGACCTCTGTCCCGGTCCCCGGCCACCGGCGCTGGCCGCCCTGTACGCCGACCCCGAGGCGGGACTGCGCCGGCTCGCCGGGGAGATCGAGACGTACTGGCGGCTGGCGCTGGCCGGCGACTGGCCGAGGATCCGGGCGGTGCTCGACGCGGAGGTGTTCCACCGGGCCCGGCGGCTGGCCGCGGACGGCGCGGCCGGGCTCCTCAACGACCTGCACGAACGGGTCCGCTGGGAGGGCGACGCCCTGTTGATCAACCAGCGTCACTGCGCGGCCCCGGACGTGCCGGACGGCGGCGGACTGGTCCTGGTGCCGTCGGTCTTCGTCTGGCCGTCGGTGCTCAGCATCGCGGCCGGGGACGTGTCGCAGCTGGCCTACCCGGCCCGCGGCGCCGGCGCGCTGTGGGAGTGCCCGACGAGCGTGCCGGACGCGCTGGGCGCGGTGCTCGGCCGGGGCCGGGCGCGGCTGCTCGCCGAGCTGGACGCGCCCCGCTCCACCACCGAACTGGCCCGCCGGACCGGGCTGTCCCCGGCCGGGGTGTCGCAGCACCTCACCACGCTACGCGCGGCCGGCCTGGTGGTCACCCACCGGCAGGGCCGGTCGCTGCTGAGCAGCCGGACGGCGGTCGCCGAGGCGCTGCTGACGGCCGCGACCTGACCGGCCGGCCATGACAAAGAGGCCGTGTCGATGATCGACACGGCCTCTGTGCTGGTGGGCGATACTGGGTTTGAACCAGTGACCTCTTCCGTGTCAAGGAAGCGCGCTCCCACTGCGCCAATCGCCCTCGTCTACTGCCGAGGTGGAGACGGGATTTGAACCCGTGTACACGGCTTTGCAGGCCGTTGCCTCGCCTCTCGGCCACTCCACCGAGGTTGCCCCCGACATCCATGGCGGCATCTCCGAGCGGACGACGGGATTCGAACCCGCGACCCTCACCTTGGCAAGGTGATGCGCTACCAGCTGCGCTACGTCCGCATGCCCCCGGTGTTTCCCGGTGACGGATGAGAACTTTAGCCGAGCCCGGGAACGGTTGCCAAATCGGGGTCCCTTTCGGGCGCGTCCGGGTGACGCCCGACCCGCCAGCCGGGGCTTACTAGGAGCCTGAGTGGCTGGCTGCGGCGGCGGACCCGACGGGCCCTGGCCAGGGAACTGTCCGGGATCCGACCGCCGGCCGTCCGACCGGGCTGGATTGGTGACTCCTCGTGGTCAAGTGGATGGGCTACGGTAACGGGCGTGACGAGACGCGCCGCCGAGATCCGCCTCGATGCCCTGCTTCGCACGGCCTGTGACGTGATCGCGGAGCGGGGACTCGCCAACACCCGGACGGCCGACGTGGCGGAGGCCGCCGGCGTCAGCCAGGCCCTCGTGTTCTACCACTTCGCCACCAAGGACCGGATGCTCGCGCAGGCCTTCGCGTACGCCGTCGAGCAGGACCTGGCCAAGCTCGACGCGGTGGTGCACTCCTCCGCCCCGCCGCTGACCAAGCTGCGCCGGATGCTCCGGTTGTACGCCCCGACCGGCCGCTCGACCTCCTGGTCCATGTGGATCGACGGTTGGGCCGAGTCGCTGCGCACCCCCGAGCTGGAGAAGGTCTCCCGCCGGCTCGACCTGCGCTGGCGGCAGGACCTCGCCGCGGTGATCAGCGCCGGGGTGGCCGACGGCACCTTCGACTGCCCCGACCCGGCCGGTGCGGCGTGGCGGATCAGCGCGGTGATGGACGGCCTCGCGGTGCAGCTCTCGGTGCACGAGCGGGTGATCACCCGGCGGCAGATCGCCGAGTGGATCCGCCTGGTGGCGGCCCGGGAGCTGGGTCTGGAGCCGGCCGCGCTGGACTGACCGCCGGAGGGCAGCCCTCCCGCAGCCGGTCCCGGGCCGGCGGGTGGACGTTGGCCAGGTCGAGGTCGCCGCCGTAGTGGGCGATCACCCGGTGGTCCATCACCCGCCGCCACAGCGGCGGCACCAACGCGGTGACCACCATGGTGGCGTAGCCGGCGGGCAGCTGCGGCGAGGCGTCGAAGCTGCGCAGCGTCTGGTAGCGGCGCAGCGGGTTGGCGTGGTGGTCGCTGTGCCGCTGGAGCTGGAAGAGGAAGACGTTGGTGACCGTCCGGTCGCTGTTCCAGCTGTGCCGGGGATCGACCTTCTCGTAGCGGCCGGCGGCGGTGCGCTGCCGGGCCAGGCCGTAGTGCTCCAGGTAGTTGACCACCTCGAGCAGGGAGAAGCCGACCACCGCCTGGAGGGCGAGGAACACCAGCACGCCGGGGCCGAAGGCGACCGCGAGGACCGCGTAGAGCAGCCCGGTCATCGCCCAGGCGTTGAGCACATCGTTGCGCCACGTCCACGGCGTACGGCCGCGCAGCCGGAACCGGCTGCTCTCCAGCCGCCAGGCGGAGCGCAGGCTGCCGAGGACCGTACGCGGCCAGAACGCCCAGAAGCTCTCCCCGAGCCGGGAGCTGGCCGGGTCCTCCGGGGTGGCGACGCGGGTGTGGTGGCCCCGGTTGTGCTCGACATAGAAGTGCCCGTACCCGGTCGGCGCGAGGGCGATCTTGGACAGCCAGCGCTCCGCCGTCTCGCGCTTGTGCCCCAGGTCGTGGGCGGTGTTGATGGCGATGCCGTCGACCACCCCGGCGGTGGCGACCAGCCCGGCGGCGGCCAACCAGGACAGCTCGTGCCGGGTCCACACCACGCAGCAGAGCACCAGGGCCGCGTACTGGGCGGGCAGCCAGAGGTAGGTGAGCCAGCGGTAGTAGCCGTCCGCCTGGAGCGCGGGCACCGCCTCCTCCGGCGGGTTCTCCCGGTTGTCCCCGATGAGCAGGTCGACCGCCGGGATCAGGCCGAAGACCACCACCGGGGTGAGCCACCACGTCCACGCGGCGCCGGTGCCGTGCCAGGCCGTCCAGGCGAGGAAGGGCAGCACCGGAACGAGCAGGGCGAGCGGCCAGAGCGGCTTGCGGGTGTCCCGCCAGGGGGTCGAAGCGGTGTCCATCGGCAGCCTCCGATCGGTGGGCTCGTGCCCCGACTGTGGCAGCCGTCACGCCGTTTTACAAGGGGCGAGTTTTTGTAAAGCGATCTCAATCGCCGCGCAGCAGCCGCCGCATCCGCAGGAGCAGCCCGGCGCCGAGGAAGAGCAGCAGGCCGCCGAGGAGGAAGGCGGCCTGGACCACGCCGAACCCGCCCGAGCCGGAGACCGGCCGGCCCGCCGCACCCGGCGGCGGCTCGACCACCGCCTCGTCGCTGGGCGTGACTTCCGCCGGATCCTGCGTCGCCGGATCCTGCGTCGCCGGTTCGGTCGGCTCGGCGGTGGTCGCGGTCGGCTCCGGCGGCGTCCCGGTCGGCTCGGCCCCGGCGCCCTCCCCCACCACCTGCCGGGCGGCGGTCTGCCGGGCCAGCAGGCGCAGGCTCTGGTCGTACGCCTCGGCGGCGAAGCTCACCCGACCCCCGGTGACGTCCCCGGCGAAGGCCACCCGGTAGCGGGCGGTGACCGTACGGTCCGGGCAGAGCAGGCCCGGGTCCAGTTCCCGGTCGGTCAGTCGGGCCACGTCCCCGTCGGTCCGGATCTCCAGTGGGAAGGAGCCGCTCTCCTCCACCCGGTCCACCTTCACCTGGTCCAGCCGCAGGCCCCGTACCTCCAGCAGCATCGACCAGCGCACCTTGACGCAGCCGCCGCCATCGGACCGGGACACCACCGCCGACAGGGTCTCCACCCGGTCACCGGCGGTGAACTCGTCCGGCAGCCCCCGCAACTCGGTGGAGAAGGCGGCCGCCGCCCGGGCCGGCACGGCCGCGCCGAGGCCCGCCCCGGACAGGCAGGTCAGCACCACCCCGGCCCGCAGCACGTACCGCCACACGCTCACCACCGCCTCGCCCTCCCGTCGGTCGCGTCCACCGGGAACGCTATGAGCGCCACCGGCGGGCCGGTAGACGGGCGTGTTGGCACGGACCGCCAACCGCGGGGGCCGTTATCGCGGACAGTGGTGAACCGGTCACGCCCGTCCCGCGACACGCCCGGGAGCGCCGGCCGGCCATGTCCCGGAGTACGACAGAATCACCGGGTGTCCGACCTGTCCGCGGCCTTCGTCCGGCTGCACGCCCGGCTCGCCCCGGTCGCCTTCGTTCCCGAGGTGCGGCTGCACCAGGCCGACGAGCCGATCGGCCTGTGGGAACTGACCGAGGGCGAGTTCCGTAGCGCGCAGCCGCCACCGTTCTGGGCCTTCGCCTGGGCCGGCGGGCAGGCGCTCGCCCGTTACGTCACCGACCACCCCGAGCTGGTCGCCGGCCGCCAGGTGCTCGACCTCGCCTCGGGCTCCGGACTGGTCGCCATCGCGGCCGCCCGGGCGGGCGCGGCCGCCGTCCGGGCCGTCGAGGTGGACGAGCGGGCCGTCGCGGCCGTCGCGCTCAACGCCGAGGCCAACGGGGTACGCGTCGACGCCGAACTCGGCGACATCCTGGACGGCGACGCCGGGCAGGCCGAGGTGGTGCTCGCCGGCGACGTCTTCTACAGCGAGGCGATGGCGCGGCGGATGCTGCGTTTCCTGCTCCGGGCCGCCCGGTCCGGGGCCCGGGTGCTGGTCGGCGACCCTGGCCGGGCGTTCCTGCCCCGCGAGCGCTTCCACGAGCTGGCCGCGTACGACGTGCCGGTGACCGAGGCGCTGGAGAGCGTACGGGTGAAGCACACCACCGTGTGGGAGCTGGACCCGGCTCCACCGGGCGCCCCCCGCTAGCGTGTCGCCGTGCTGTTCCGGGGCTGGGGGGAGTCCGTCGACGGTCCGTGGCCGGACACGGCGACGGTGGTCGACCACGTCGGCGTGCCGCACCTGGTGGTGACCCGGCACGCGCTGGTCCGGCGGCTGCTCACCGACCCGGCGACGTTCCGCCCGGACAACGCCCTCGACGCGGTGACCCCGATCCCGGTGGCCGCCCTGCGGGTCCTGGCCGGGCACCGGTTCCGGCTGCCACCGACGCTGGCCAACAACTCGTCGGCCGGCCACCCGGAGATCCGGGGCATCGTCGCCGACGCCCTGCACCCGGACCGGGTGGCCGCGCAGCAGCCCTGGCTGACCGACCTGGTCCGGCAGCGGGTGGCCGGGCTCGCCGTCGCCCTCGACGCGGGCCGGCCGGTCGACCTGTACGCCGAGCTCGCCGCCGACCTGCCGCTGCTGGTGCTGGCCCGGCTGGTCGAGCTGCCGGAGGCCCCGGTCGGCGCGGTCAAGGACTTCGCCCGGGCCGCGCTGGAACTGTTCTGGGCCCCGCTCGACGAGGCGCGGCAGGTCGCCCTCGCCGCCGAGGTCGGCCGGTTCCACACCGTGCTACGCGCCTTCGCGGCCTCCGGCGGCGGGCTGGCCGCCCGGCTGCGCGCCGCCGGGCACTCCCCCGACGTGGTGGTCGGCGCGCTCTTCTTCCTGCTGGTCGCCGGCCAGGAGACCACCTCCCAGTTCCTCACCCTGCTGCTGCACCGGCTGGTCGGCGAACCGGAGGTCCGGGCCGGGCTGCGGCGCGGCGAGGTCGCGATCGCCGACGTCGTCGAGGAGGGGCTGCGGCTGGAGCCGCCGATCGTCACCTGGCGTCGGGTCGCCGCCGTCGACACCACCCTCGGCGACGCCGCCGTACCGGCCGGCACCAGCATCGTGGCGTGGCTCGCCCGGGCCGGCCGGGACGCGGCGGTGGTCGCCGCGCCGGACGAGTTCCGGCCCGGACAGCGCGGCTCCCGCCGGCACCTGGCCTTCGGCGCCGGGGCGCACCGGTGTGTGGGCGCGCAACTGGCCCGGATGGAGGCGGCGGTGGTGGTCGCCGAGGCGGCCGCGCTGCTCGACGGGGTGACGGTGGTCCGCGCGCCCTGGTGCCCGGACAACCTGACCTTCCGGATGCCGGACGCGTTCGTGATCCGCCGGACCTGACCCGAGCCCGCGCCGCGGCCCGACCGGGTGGTCCGACTCAGCTCGACAGCGCGGTCAGGGTGATGTGCCGGCGGCGGCCGACCTGACGAAAGTCAGGGCGAGGCGGTCCCGATCGGCGGCGGTGCGGACACCCGCCCGCTCCCTACCGTCGACGCATGATCACACTTCGTGGGTTGACGAAACGGTTCGGGACGGCGACCGCGGTCGACGACCTCACCGTCGACATCGGACCGGGGCAGGTCACCGGTTTCCTCGGCCCCAACGGCGCCGGCAAGTCCACCACCCTGCGGATGGTGCTCGGCCTGGACCGGCCGACCGCCGGTCAGGCCCTGGTCAACGGCCGGTCCTACCGGGCGCTGCGACACCCGCTGTACGAGGTGGGCGCGCTGCTCGACGCCACCGGGATCCACCCGACCCGTTCCGGCCGGGCCCACCTGCGGGCGATGGCCCGCAGCAACGGGATCCCGGCGCGCCGGGTGGACGAGGTGCTCGACCTGGTCGGCCTGGACGGCCGGGCCGCCGACAAGCCGGGACGCGCGCTGTCGCTGGGCATGGGCCAGCGGCTCGGCATCGCCGGCGCGCTGCTCGGCGACCCGTCGGTGCTGCTTCTCGACGAGCCGGTCAACGGCCTCGACCCGGACGGGGTGCGCTGGATCCGGCGGTTCACCCACACCCTCGCCGACGAGGGCCGGACCGTGCTGCTCTCCAGCCACCTGATGAGCGAGATGCAGCAGACCGCCGACCGGGTGGTGGTGCTCGGCCGGGGCCGGCTGATCGCCGACGCGCCGCTGGCCGAGCTGATCGCCGCCCGCCCCGCCGCGGCGGTCCGGGTCCGCGGCCCCGAGCCGGCCGGTCTGTCCGCGCTGGCCGCACGGCTGGCCGCCGACGGGGCGGGCGTCACCGTCGACGGCGACGGGCTGACCGTCACCGGCGTCTCCGCCGCCCGGGTCGGCGACCTCGTGTACGAGCTGGGGGTGCGGGTGCACGAGCTGACGCCGGTGGCCGCCTCACTGGAGGAGGCGTTCCTGGAACTCACCGCCGACAGCGTCGAGTACGCCGCCGGCCCGACCGGAAGTGGCACCCGATGATCCGCACCAGCCCCGCCCGACCCGCACCCGCCGGCAGCCCCTTCGCCGGGGCGGTGGCCGCCGAGTGGACCAAGCTCTGGTCGGTCCGGTCCACCTGGTGGACCGTCCTGGCGGCCGTGCTCACCATGGTCGCCACCGCCGCCCAGCTCGCCATCTACGCCGTCAACGCGAACACCGACGACGACCCGACGGTCGGCCCGGGCATCGTCGCGGCGGGCGGGATCGTCGCCGGCTCACTGGAACTCACCCAGTACGTCGTCCTCGCCCTCGGCCTGTTCGCCATCACCAGCGAGTACGCCACCGGCACCATCCGCACCACGCTGCGCTGCACGCCGTCGCGCGGCCGGGTGCTGCTGGCCAAGGCGGTCGTGGTCGGCGTGGTGACGTTCCTCGTCGGCCTGCTGCTCGGCGGGATCGGCACGGCGGTCGCCCGGCCGGTGCTGGGCGAGTGGGGGCGTGCCCCGCTGGGCGGGACGGTGGGCGACGTGGTCGCCTCGGCCGCGTACCTGGCCCTGGTCGGGGTGCTGGCGCTGGGCCTGGCGGCGGCGCTGCGCGGCGCGGTGCTCACCCTGACCGTGCTCTTCGCCCTGCTGATGATCGTGCCGCTGTCGTTGCAGGAGCCGGGGATCACCGTGCTCACCCGGATCGCCGACGGGTTCCCCGGGGTCGCCGGCAACCACTTCCTGGCCGGGGACACCGACCCGTACCCGGCGGCGGTGGGGCTGCTGGTGCTCGCCGGCTGGGCGGCCGCCGCGCTGGCCCTCGGCCGCCGGTCGCTGTCCCGACGCGACGCGTGACCGTGGGCGGGGCTGGTCAATCGGCCGGCGGCACCAGCCCCGCCTCGTACGCGAGGATCGCCGCCTGCACCCGGTTACGCACCTCCAGCCGGGTGAAGATGCTGGTCAGGTAGCTCTTCACGGTGCCCTCGACGAGGTGCAGCCGGCGGCCGATCTCGGCGTTGGACAGTCCCGCCCCGACCAGCGCCAGCACCTCCCGCTCCCGCTCGGTCAGGCCGGCCAGCCGGTCCCGGGCGTACGGGGTCCGGGCCATCCGCCCGCCGCTCAGCTCGATCACCCGGCGCGCCACCCGGGGTGACAGGTACGCCCCGCCGTCGGCCACCGCCCGGATCCCGGCGAGCAGTTCCCGGGGATCGCCCGACTTGAGCAGGAAGCCGCTCGCCCCGTGGCCGAGCGCCCGGGCGATCAGCTCGTCCTCGCCGAACGTGGTGAGCATGATCGTGGCGGTCTCCGGGACCAGCCGCCGGATCTCCGCCGCCGCGCTCAGCCCGTCCCACCGGGGCATCCGGATGTCCAGCAGCGCCACCCGGGGCCGGTGGGCGCGGACGAGTTCGACGGCGGCCCGGCCGTCGCCGGCCTCGCCCACCACCTCGATCCCCTGATCGGCGGCCAGGATCGCCCGTACCCCGGCGCGCACCATCGCCTCGTCGTCGGCGAGCACCACCCGCAGGGGGTGCCCGTGGTCGTCGGTCACCGCGTGATCCGCTCCTTGCTGGCCAGTCGGCCGTCGGAGAAACAGAGCCGCCAGATCGGCTCCGCGAAGGGAAAGTTGCCGTCGGTGTAGAACTCGCAGCCCGCCGGGACGTCGGCGGTCGGCGGGTCCGCCTGCCGCTCGGGCAGGCCGAGGCGGTCCCGGGGGTCGCCGACGCGCAGCCGCTCGTACCCGGACCGGTCGAGCACCGCGCCCGCGGTCGCGAGCGGGTAGTGGACCAGGGCGAGCACCAGCCCGAGGACGGCCGGGGCGCCGAACGCCACCAGCAGGCTGCGCCGGACCCGCCTGCGGGCGTCCCGCAGTCGCCGCGCCGCCTCGGCGGGCCGGTCGTCGGACGTCCCGGCCGCCCGGCGGGTACCTGCCGCGCCAGCTGACGCCGCCGGGCCGAGGTCGACGACGCCCCCCACCGGGCCGGGCCCCGTCAGGTCGGGCGGCGCCCCCGCCGCAATCGGCCCGGCGGCGGCCAGCGGGAGTCGCGCGGACACGGCGAAGCCGCCGGACCGGGGGCCCGCGTCGAGCACGCCGCCGGCGAGCCGGACCCGCTCGCGCAGGGCGAGCAGCCCGGAGCCGTGCGACGCCGGCCCCGGCAGCGGGCCGGCCGGCGGCGGGCCGTTCACCACGCTGACCGCCATCTCGCCGTCGGCCCGGTCGACGGTGACCGTCACCGGGGCGCCGGGGGCGTACCGGGCGGCGTTGGTCAGCGCCTCCCGAACCACCCGGTGCGCGGCGTGCACGGCGCGCGGGGGCAGCGCGACGTCGGCCGGGCCGGCCCGCAGCACCACCGCCATCCCGGCGTCCCGGGCCCCGTCGACCAGCTCGGCCACGGTCTCGTCGGCCGGTCGCAGCGAGCCGGACCGTTCCTCGCGGAGCACGCCGATGATCTCGTGCAGCCGTTCCGTGGCCGCGGCCACGCTGGCCCGCAGCTCGCCGGCCGCGGCCCGATGCGCGGGCGCCAGGCCGGCGGCCAGCTCGAGGGCGGCGGTCCGCAACGCGATCAGGCTCAGGTCGTGGCCCAGCGAGTCGTGCATCTCCTGGGCGATCCGGGCCCGCTCGCGCAGCCGCACCCGGTCCACCGCCGCCCGCCGCTCCCGCTCCTCCGCCTCGGCGTGCCGCCGCCCGGCCTCCGCCAGGGCCCGTTGCTGCCGGCGGAGCCGGCCGAGCAGCCAGGGGAACACCCCGGCGAAGAGCAGCACCGAGGCGAGCAGGAACCAGGTCGCCGGCCCGGTGCCGAGCAGGCCGAGGTTGAGCGCGGTCCCGGCGACCGCGATCACGCCGAAGAGCACCGCCACCCGGCCGGCGCCGGCGCTGCGCCGCCCCGCGAGGTAGCTGAACACCGGGATGGCGAAGACGAAGTTGCCGTCGAGCAGCGAGCCGAGCACCACCGCCGCCAGCGCGGCGAGGGGCAGCCGGCGGCCGACCGCCACCGCGAGGGCGAGCAGCGCCAGCGAGCCGACCAGCACCGGCGCCGCGTACCGGGGCCAGGGCGGGGTGAGCCCGGCGTACGCCACCGGCGCGGAGACGGCGGCCCAGAGCAGCAGGTCGCCGAGGGGTCGCCGGCGGGTCGACGGGCGGTCCGCGTCGCGGGTTTCCACGGCGGCCACGCTACCGACGGCGGTCCGGGCCGGGCACCGACGAAAGTCAGGTGCTCAGCCGGCGTCCTCGGCCCAGGCCCGCCAGTCGTCCAGCACCCCGTACAGGGCCGGGGTGAGCCAGCCTGGCGCGGACCGGCGGAAGACCCCCGGGTCCATCGCGCCGGCACCCGCCGGCACCGCGCCGAGCAGGTTCGGCACCAGGTCGGACAGGTTGAGCCAGTGCACCAGCTCCGGCTCCCCCGGCCAGGCGCCGATGACCACGCCCGCCGGGATCGCCCGGCGTTCCAGGGCCTCGAGGGTGAGCGCGGTGTGGTTGAGCGTGCCGAGACCCGCCCGGGCCACCACCACCGCCGGCGCGCCCAGCGACACCGCCAGGTCGGCCACCGTCCAGGGCTCGCCCGACGGCCGCAGCCCCATCGGTACGAGCAGCCCGCCGGCCCCCTCGACGAGCACCAGGTCGTGCTTGTCGGTCTCCTCGCGGATCGCGTCGACGGCGGTGTAGAGCTCCAGCGGCTCCAGCTCGGCGACCCGGGCCGCGGCGAGCGGGGCGAGCGGGTCCGGGTAGCTGGCCAGGGTCCGGCCGGTGAGCGGGGCGGCCAGCCGGGTGACCGAATCGACGTCGCCGGGCTCGCCGGTGGCCGTACCGGTCTGGCCAGGCTTGACCACCGCGACCCGCAGCCCGGCGGCCTGTGCCGCCGCCGCGATCGCCGCGGTCACCACGGTCTTGCCCACCTCGGTGTCCGTGCCGGTCACCAGCACCGGCCCGGTCCAGCCGTTGCCGTTGCTCATGGCGCACACTCCAGGATCACATCCAGGGCCCGTTCGAAGTCCGCCCGGGCCACCCCGGCACTGATGGTCAGCCGGAGCCGGGAGCGGCTGTCCGGGGTGGACGGCGGCCGGAAGCAGCCCACCGCGACACCCCGGTCCCGGCAGTCGGCCGCCCAGGCGGTCGCCGCCTCCGGCCCGGGCGCGGTCACTGAGACCACCGCCGCATCGGGCGCGGAGACCTCCAGGCCGGCCGCGCCGAGCCGGCGGACCGTGCGGGCGGCCCGCTCGGCCAGCTCGGCGCGGAGCGCGTCGCCGGCCCGGGCCAGCCGCACCGCCGCCAGCACGCCGGCCGCCACCGCCGGGGGCGGAGCCGTGTCGAAGATGAACGTCCGTCCGGTCTCCACCAGGTGCCGGACGAACTCGGCCGGGCCGGCCACCACGCCGCCGGCGCCGCCGAGCGCCTTGGAGAGGGT
This sequence comes from Micromonospora sp. NPDC051924, assembly GCF_055586005.1. NCBI lineage: Bacteria > Bacillati > Actinomycetota > Actinomycetes > Micromonosporales > Micromonosporaceae > Micromonospora > Micromonospora sp. NPDC051924. Next base: position 208,636 of record NZ_JBVJJA010000002.1, on the reverse strand, counting down.
GGCGGTGACCACCACGTCCGGCTCGCCGGCCAGCCCGGCGGCGGCCACCCCGCCGGCGCCGGCCGGGCCGGTGACGCCGAGCGCGTGCGCGTCGTCGACCAGCAGCAGCGCGCCGTGCCGGCGGGCCACCGCGTGCAGCTCCGTGAGGGGGGCGAGGTCGCCGTCGACGGAGAAGACTGACTCGGTGACCACCACCGCGGGCCGGCCGGGCGCGGCGGTGAGCGCCGCCGCGACCGCGGCGACGTCGGCGTGCGGGGTGACCACGGTCTCCGCGCCGGAGATCCGGCAGCCGTCGATCAGCGAGGCGTGGTTGTGCGCGTCGGAGACGAGCAGGGTACGCGGCCGCACCAGGCCCCGGACGGCGGCGAGGTTGGCCAGGTAACCGGAGGAGAAGACCAGCGCCCGGTCGGCGCCGAGCCAGTCGGCGAGGGCGTCCTCCAGCGCGTGGTGCGCGTCGGTGGAGCCGCGCACCAGCCGCGACCCGGTCGCGCCCAGCCCGTACGCGGACAGCGCCCGCGCGGCGGCGGCGGTGACCTCCGGGTGGGTGGCCAGGCCGAGGTAGTCGTTGCCGGCCAGGTCGACCACGGCGTCACCGGCGGCCCGCGGGCGCAGCGTGCGGGTGAGCCCCGCCTTCGCCCGCAGCTCGGCGCGGCGGTCCAGGGCCGCCAGCCAGTCCGCCACCGTCACGTTCCTTCCGCCGATCGTCGCCCCACCGGGCACTGCCGCGGGGCGAAGTTACCACCCGCCGAACCCGCCCCGGCGTGGCGCGGGCCGGCTCGCCGAGGCCGCCCGAGGAGCTGGTCGCGGCCCGATCGGGGCGCCGCACGCGGCCGTTTCCCGGCCCCTGGGCGGCCTTGTAGGGTACGAGCCATGCCAGAGATCCTCGACCAGGCCCGAACCCAGGTACTGGAGAACGGCGTCGGTCTCGACGAGGCCGGTGTCCTCGCCGTGCTGAACCTGCCCGACGAAGACGTGCCCGCCGCGCTGCAGCTCGCCCACGAGGTACGGATGCGCTGGTGCGGCCCGGAGGTCGAGGTCGAGGGCATCGTCTCGCTGAAGACCGGCGGCTGCCCGGAGGACTGCCACTTCTGCTCGCAGTCCGGCCTGTTCACCTCGCCGGTCCGCTCGGTCTGGCTGGACATCCCGGCGCTGGTCGAGGCGGCCAAGCAGACCGCGGCCACCGGGGCGACCGAGTTCTGCATCGTGGCCGCCGTGCGTGGCCCGGACGCCCGGCTGATGAAGCAGATGCGTGAGGGTGTGGCGGCCATCAAGGCGGAGGTCGACATCCAGGTCGCCGCGTCGCTGGGCATGCTCACCCAGGAGCAGGTCGACGAGCTGGTCGAGATGGGCGTGCACCGCTACAACCACAACCTGGAGACCTGCCGCTCCTACTTCCCGAACGTGGTCACCACGCACTCCTGGGAGGAGCGCTGGGAGACCTTGAAGATGGTCCGCGAGTCGGGCATGGAGGTCTGCTGCGGCGGCATCCTGGGCCTGGGCGAGACGGTGGAGCAGCGCGCCGAGTTCGCCGCGCAGCTCGCCGAGTTGGACCCGCACGAGGTCCCGCTGAACTTCCTCAACCCGCGGCCGGGCACCCCGCTCGCCGACCGTCCGGTGGTCGAGGGCAAGGACGCGCTGCGGGCCATCGCCGCGTTCCGGCTGGCCATGCCGCGCACCATCCTCCGGTACGCGGGCGGCCGGGAGCTCACCCTCGGCGACCTGGGCACCCGGGACGGCCTGCTCGGTGGCATCAACGCGGTCATCGTCGGCAACTACCTGACCACGCTGGGCCGGCCGGCCACCGACGACCTGAAGCTCCTCGACGACCTGAAGATGCCGGTGAAGGCGCTGTCGGCGACCCTGTGAGGCGGAGATGACGGTGACCGAGCTGTGGTGCGACCGCTGCGGTGCGGAGGCTTCCGTGCCGCACGAGGCGTGCGCGGCCGCGCGGGCGCTGGAGCCACCGCGCTACTGCGCGCACTGCCGACGCCGGATGAAGGTGCAGGTGGTGCCGACCGGCTGGTCGGCGGTCTGCGTCGAGCACGGCGAGACCCGGGGCTGACCCGTGCTGCGCGGGCGGGCGGTGACCTTGCGGCCGGTGACGGACGACGACGTGGCCGCCCTCGCGGCCATCCGGGCCACCCCGGAGGTGCGCCGCTGGTGGCGCGGCGACGACGACCTGGCCGCGGCGGTCCGCGCCGACCTGGCCGACGACCAGCTCACCGTGTATGCCATCGAGCACGAGGGGCGGCTGGTCGGTGCGATCCAGTGGTACGCCGAGACCGACCCGGACTACCGCCACGCCAGCCTGGACATCTTTCTCGACCCGGCGGTACGCGGCGCCGGCCTCGGCGGGGACGCCATCCGCACGCTGGCCCGCCACCTGGTCGACGAGTACGGCCACCACCGGTTCACCATCGACCCGGCGGCGGCGAACACCGCAGCGATCCGGGCGTACGCGAAGGTGGGCTTCCGCCCGGTGGGCATCATGCGCCGCTACGAGCGCGGCGCGGACGGCCGCTGGCACGACGGCCTGCTGATGGACCTGCTCGCCGAGGACCTGCGCGACTGACTCAGCGGGTACGGATCCAGTAGCGGCGGGTGCGGCCCAGCTCGGTGTCCCGCACGTCCTCCAGCATCCCGCCGTGCCGCTCGATGGTGCGGGCGGACGGGACGTTGCCGTCGTCGCAGGTGACCAGGACCGGGTCGACGCCCCGCCGGGCCGCCTCGGCGAGCGCCGCGCCCAGGGCGAAGGTCGCCACGCCCCGCCGCCGGGCCGAGGGGCGGACACCGTATCCGATGTGGCCGCCGGCGTTCAGCAGGAAGTCGTTGAGCCGCAGCCTCAGCGAGATGGCGCCGAGCACCTCGTCCCCCTCGGCGATCCACCAGTAGATCGCGGGGACCAGGCCGTCGGGCAGCGGCCGGGACTCGTCGGCACCGTCACGCAGCCGGCTCACCCAGTCCGCGAAGCCCTCCGGCGAGTCCACGTCGTCGCTCGGTCGCAGCCCGCTGCCGTCCTGGTGGACGCCCCGCTCCCACTCGTCCCTCGCGGCCAACCAGGACCGGTGCAGGCGGGTGGTCGGGGTGATCAGTTCCGGCATGTGGGGAGGCTAGCGGGGTGATCCCTGGCGCTGCCATCCGGTTCCGGCGGTCAGCCGGCCCAGATCAGGTGGCCGTCGGGGAGGCGGCGGGCGCCTTCGGCCGGGCGGTGCGGGCTGAGCCGGCCGTCCGGCATGAGGTGCCGCACCGGCATCCCCCGGCCGAGCACCGCCACGTCGGCGATCAGCCGTCGGTGGCAGCGCCACCACACGCTCTCGCTGCACATCACCGTGGTGCTCCGCCGTCCCGCGTCCGCGAGCAGTTCGTCCAGCGCCGCGTCGAACTCGGGCGTCCGGGTGTACCCGGCGTAAGCCCGGAAGGCCGGGACGGTCCACCAGGTGTCCGGCTCCGGCTCGCCGGCGCGGACGTGCCGGAGGCCGCCGAGGCGCGGCTCCCAGCGGTAGCCGATCCCCCGCTCGGGGAGCCAGCGCTCGAGCGCCTCGCGCCGGACGTCCGGGTTGGTCCGGCTGGCCGGGTAGCGCCGCACGTCCACGACGAGCGCGATGCCCGCGCCGGCCAGCAGCTCCGCGAGCCGGTCCCGGTCGGCGGCCCCGTGCCCGACGGTCAGCAACTCCCGGTCCATCGGGTCAGCCTGCCTTAGCGCCCCCCGGACCCGGTACGCAACGTGTACACCCGCATGCCCTGCGCGCGGGCGATCGCCGTGGCGGCCTCGATCTCCGAGGCCACCATGGCGCTCATGGCTGGACGAAACTCCACGCTCCTGCCCGGCCCGCCGCTACGCGACTCCCGCGAAACTACAACGGAAAGTCGTTATTCCACGGCGCATCCAGCTGCTCCGGGTCCGCGCCAGCTTCCAGAACTGCCGCATCCACCTCGCCAACTTCATCCACAATCCTCAGAAAAGGAGTCTTCATGTCCTCTTCAAAGAAGCAGACATCATCATCGACAAGCTGTTTTGGCACCTCGATCGCCGCGACTCTGAACCTGCCATCCGGAAGTGGCAGCACCCAAACCCACGAATAGCTGTCGGCAGAGCCGCCCGACCGTCGCGCCGAGTCGAGCGCCGTGGTCATCAGCAAGCGGTTCTTGGCCTGAGTCCTCACTCAACCACCCCAGAAGATCCGGACGATTGGGCCCTCAAAAGTATGGATCTGCAGATGCGGCAATGCTCCGTCGGCATTACCCGGGCCATGCCCGAACATGTGGCATCGGACGGGAGCAGGCCGGCTTAGCGGCCGCCTGTCCGCCCACCGCCGATCCCAACGGACAAAGGCGCATGCCGCAGCGCCGCCCGGACAGCGTCGAAGACGGCGTCGTGCCCGCCGCCGGCCCCGGTGGGCAGGACGAACACCGGGATGCCCTGGGCGCGGGCGGGCGCCGTGGCGGCCTCAATCTCCGAGGCCGCCACGGCCTGCACGCCGCCGGCGGTCACCCCGCCGTCACCGCTTCGATGCCGCCGCGACCTCCTGCCGCAGCGACTCGGCCTCACCCTCCTCGCAGAGAAGTACGGCGTGGAAGCGCGGCCCCTTGCCGTAGTCCTGAGCGTCGTAGGAATTCGCCCAGTACCGGCCGGTGTCGGTGAGGATCCTGAAGAGGACCTCTCTCCTACCTTCGTTCTCGCGGAGGACCGAGGACGTGTTCGCGATGACGACCAGGTAGCGGCGGCCCGCCAACCAGTGGAGATCTTGGAGGCAGTCCGCGAGGGCCGGCCAGTTCCACCCGAAGTAGCTCGGGAACCGCAACGCATCGCTGAACTGCCCGAACACGCCGTCGACGTCCGTCATCTCGGCACCGTCCAGGCGGGCCACTGCGACCTCACCCGTCGGTGGTACGACGTCGTCCAGGGAGAGCAGGGTGGTACGGACGAGCACCTGGACGGGAGCTTCCGAGTTCTTCCACATGTCACGACCCCGGTACGGCGACGATGAAGTACTGGTAATGAGCGGGAGAGTCGTACACGGAGCCGTCCGAGCCGGTGACGATCCGCTCGCCACCCGGTTTGGGATTGCTCGCGGACTGCACCGTGCCCCACTCCCGGTATTCAGCGAACCTCGCGTAGTCGACGGTCAGCGCCGCACTGCCCGCGCTCCTGACTCCGTCGGTCCGGCCCACCCGGAGCAGGACGCCGCGGACGCCCGCCCGTTCGGTGGCGGCCCGGTCCAGCACCTCCACCCGTAGCCGGGAGGGGGTGACGGCGGGGGCGAGCGCCCGCCCGGCCGCGGAGACCGCGCCCGTGCCCGCAGCCCCGACTCGCACCGGGAGCGCACCCGCCCTGACCGGCGCCGCCGCGCGGGCGGCGAGGTCCACCTCGGCGGCTCCCGCCGCCGGCCAGGCCGGCGCCGGCTTGCGCGTCGCGTCGGGCATCACGGCCCGTGCTCCTGGCGTGCCCGGCACCACCGGGGACACCGGCACGGTGGGCACCTTCTGCGGGGCCGGCGGCTTGTACTGCGCCGCGGCCGACGCCGATGGCGGCGCGCCGAGCAGGGACGTGACCATGAGGGCCGCGCCGGTGGCGGCGATCAGCAGCCGGGGTCGGCCGCGACGCGGAGGTGGTGGCAAGGGCGGGCGGACGGTATGCATGTGTGCTCCCCCGCGGCATGCGTGATTACCGGGTTCCGGTGAATTCCGCCGCCGTCGATCGATGTGACAGAGGTTTGGACCACTCCCGGCGCGTCCCACTCGCCAGGGTCCCGGTGAGGCTCTCGTCGGCCCCGACTTCGCGCACTGCCGCCGTCCGCCCCCGGTGGGCCGGGACACGTGACGTCGACGGGCAGGCAGGAGGGCCGGTCCGGACCTGGGGTCAGGACCGGTGGGCGGATGAGGAGATCGGGGCGATGGGCCTACGGCCGGTACCGGACCGCGCCGGGCGGCTTCGGCAGGGTCACCGAAGCGCGGTGCCGGGCGGGTGCCCGCCGCGCACTGCGACGATGAACGCGCAGCTCAGAGCCCGGCCCGTGATGGTGCGCACGCGCAACTTCGCGTCCGGCACCCAGACGTCGTACAGCCATCGGTTGCCCCCCGCGGAATCGATGATCATTGAAATGTGGGAGCAGTATAGAGATCACGGAAGCGCGGGCCACAAGACCGTCTATATGTGGCTCCGTGGATGGGCCCGGCGAGCCGGCCGCCGATCGCGGCGCGGAGGCCGCGGAGGCGCTGCCGGCCGTGTCGGCGGAAGCACTGCCATTGACGGCCGACAATGCATGGTGAGCGTCACCGGCTTGTGAAGACGAGCCCGCCGCTCGGCACGCGCCGCCAGCAGCGTCGGAAGTTCCCTGCGCGTTACATCGACACGCCGCGAATTCGGCTCAACCCTCCCTCATTCTCCCCTTCGACACGCCACGTCGACGCAGCTCAGGCCGAACGTCCGATGTCGCCGGTCGGGTACCTCCGTGCGATCATGTGCCGTCACCTCTCCCCATCTCGGAGGAATCCTCATGCCACAGCGTCGGCACGTGGCGCGCGCGGCTGTGACCGCTTCCGCGGCTGCGGCCTGCCTCGCACTCGCCACCCCGGCTTGGGCGTCGGCCACCGTCACCAACCCCACTCTGCGTCAGGCCGGCCAGCAAATCGTGGCGTCGGACGCGGGCTTCGACCAGGGCTTCGGCAAGTGCGCCGGCGCGGAGCAGCAGGCCGGCCAGGACATCTGGGTGTTCATCTGGCCGGGCAACGACGTCGAGAGCGTCGACGCGGTGAACATCGGCTGGGACACCGACAACGACGGCACCGCCGACACCTTCAAGACGCTCGCCGACGGCCACTTCACGACCGACAGCGGCGCCAAGAAGGTCTGGTTCGCGACGCCGGCCGGCTGGAAGCTGGAGAGCGGCGAGTCGACCATCCACGGGCAGGTGCCGCAGGACAAGTTCAACCTGACCCACACCTGCGCCGCCGCGCCGTCGGAGTCCCCGTCGCCGTCGCCCTCCCCGTCCGGGTCGCCGACCCCGTCCGAGTCGCCGTCCGCGTCCGAGTCGCCGTCGGCCTCTGAGTCGCCGTCCGGTTCCGCGTCGGAGACCCCCACCGGCGACACCTCGGCCACGCCGAGCTCCTCGGTGGGTGGCGTCGCCGGTGGCGGCACCGAGGGCGGCCTGCCGCTCACCGGCGTGGCCGCGACCAGCATCGCGCTCACCGGCCTCATCCTGATCGGTGGCGGCGTCGTGCTGATGACGCTGCGCCGCCGTCGCGACAAGATCACCTTCACCAGCTGACCCACCCGCAGCCGCGATCGGCCGCCGGACACGTCCGGCGGCCGATCCGCGTTACGGCGACTCGCCGAGGATCGTCCGCGACTTTCCGCGCCAATCGCCAAACGGCTCCGGCCGACGCCGGCGGTCCGATGTCGTCATCGGTGCCGGTTTATGCGATCATTTCACGTCCGCCCTACCCAATCCCGGAGGATTCCACATGGCACAGCGCCGGCACCTGGCGCGCGCGGCCCTCGCTGCGGCCGCGGCCACGGCCTGCCTCGCTCTCGGATCTCCCGCCCTGGCCACCGACCCGGCTGGCAACAACGGGACCGTCAAGATCGACAACTTCGACGTCGACAACCACAACGACCCGAACATCGCCAACCGTCCGCACGTCGGCTGCGATTTCCAGGTCCGGTTCTTCAACTTCGACGAGGGCCAGACGGCGAAGATCATCTTCACCATCCACCCACCGTCCGGGTCCGGCGAAGAGGTGACCCCCTCGGAGACCAGGACGATCAGCACGACCCCGGCCGGCGGGGGCAGCAAGGACGAGGACGCGGTCTTCACGTACCACGTGTCCGACTGGGATCTGACGAATTACAAGGAGCAGCCGAAGCAGGGCTACCACGTCAAGCTGACCATCGAGTCGGCGGGCGTGCCGGGCGGCGTCAAGCACAAGGTCTTCTGGGTCCCGAAGTGCACGACCCCGACGACGCCGACCACCCCGCCCGGGACCCCGACCACCACCCCGCCGACCGAGAGCACGCCGCCTGGCGGCTCCGTCTCGCCGGGCACGGGCGGCGGCAACGGCGGCGGCAACGGCGACAACGGCGGCAGCCTGCCGATCACCGGCGTGGCCGCGACCAGCATCGCGCTCGCCGGCATCGTGCTGATCGGCGGCGGCGTCGTGCTGATGACGCTGCGTCGCCGTCGCGACAAGATCACCTTCACCAGCTGACGTACCCGCAGGCAGAACCGGCCGTCGGACTCGCTCCGGCGGCCGGTTCCGCGTATCGGGGCGGGATCGGCGCAGCCGCCGGCAGAGGTGGGGCCCGCTCCGGCAGCGGCCACGAACGGCCGCATCCCCCGGATACGATCTTGAGCGTGGACACCCTCGACCCGCACCGCACCGCCGTCGTCCTGATCGACCTCCAGCGTCGCATCGTGGACCTGCCCACCGCCCCGCACACCGGCCCCGAGGTGGTCGAGCGCTGCCTCGCGCTCGCCGACGCGGCCCGCGCCGCCGGCGCCACCGTGGTGGTGGTCCGCGTCGACCGGCCGGGCCCCGACCCGCAGCCGACCGGGAGCGAACTGCTGCCCGAGGTCGCCCCGCGCGACGGCGACGTCGCGATCGTCAAGCACAGCTGGGGCGCGTTCCACCAGACCGGTCTGGACGCCGCACTGCGCGAGCGGGGCGTGGACACGCTGGTCGTCGCCGGCCTGGTCACCAACTTCGGGGTCGAGCAGACCGTCCGGATCGGCGACGAGGTCGGGTACCGGATGGTGCTGCCGCACGACGCCATGTCCGGACTGGACGCGTATGCCCACGAGTTCGCCGTGGACTATGTCTTCCGCCGGCTCGGCACGGTCTGCACCACTGCGGAGGCGGTCGCGGCGCTGCGCGGTTGAACCGCGGGGCGGCCTGCTCCGTACTGACGGGTAACCCCGGCCGACGGCGCCCGGAGCTGGATCACATAATCGATTCACTTCGATTGCTTTACCGCGTACTCCCAGGTCAACACCGGTGACGGACGGCCCTGACGTGACACGTCCGGCGCCAACCGGTGGGCCGGTCGTCCTGGCATACGAGCGTACGGTTGCCCGCGCGTTCGGCGGCGCGGGACAGTACCCGACACCAGCGGTGCCATCGACGCCGCCGCTCCCCCGGACAACCCTGAGGAGATCGCGATGGCTCTCAGACTCGCCGACGGCACCTCCTGGTCCGAGACACTCGCCCGCGCGGTGGCCGCCACACCGGAGGCCTTCGGCACCGCGCCCGACGGTGGCGCCACCCTGCACAACCTGGTCGAGGGTGAGTGGCACGCGGTCGGCGCGCCGGCCCCGGTGCGCACCCCGGTCGACAACACCGTCCTGGTCAACCTGGCCCGGCTCGACGCGGACACGGCGCGCGCCGCCGTCGCGCACGCCGCCGCCAGCCACCGGGACTGGGCGCAGACCCCGCTGGCCGAGCGCAAGGCCCGGGTCACCGAGGCGCTCGACGCGCTCGCCGCCCACCGCGACCTGCTCGCCATGCTGCTGCTCTGGGAGATCGGCAAGCCGTGGCGGCTGGCCTGCGCCGATGTCGACCGCGCCCTGGACGGCGTGCGCTGGTACGTGCAGGAGATCGACCGGATGCTCGCCGACGGCCGCGAGCCGCTGCCCGGCCCGGTCAGCAACATCGCCTCCTGGAACTACCCGATGAGCGTGCTGGTCCACGCCGAGCTGGTGCAGCTGCTCGCCGGCAACGCGGTCATCGCCAAGACCCCGTCGCAGGGCGGCGCGGTCTGCCTCACCGTCGCGCACGCGCTGATGCGCCGCGCCGGCCTGCCCGCCACGCTGGTCTCCGGCAGCGGCGAGGAACTCTCCGAGGTGCTGGTCCGCGCCCCGGAGATCGGCGCGGTGGCGTTCGTCGGCGGCCGCTCCAACGGCGGCAAGGTGGCCGCCGCGCTGCTCGACTCCGACAAGCGGCACTTCATCGAGCAGGAGGGCCTCAACGCCTGGGGCATCTGGAACTTCTCCCAGTGGGACCTGCTCGCCGCGCACCTCAAGAAGGGCTTCGAGTACGGCAAGCAGCGCTGCACCGCGTACCCCCGGTTCGTGGTCCAGCGGGATCTGGTCGACCAGTTCCTCGACATGTACCTGCCGGTGGTTCGATCGATCCACTTCGGCCATCCACTTGCGGTCGACGAGACGTGGCGGCCCGGCGACCCGCTGCCCGAGCTGGACTTCGGCCCGCTGATCAGTGCGGCCAAGGCCGAGGAGCTGCGCCGCAAGGTCGACGAGGCGGTCCGTGGCGGCGCGGTGCCGCTGCACCGGGGCAAGCTCGACGGCGCGCCCTTCCTCGACGGGCAGGACACCTCCGCGTACGTGGCGCCGGCGGTGCTGCTCGCCCCGCCCGGCCGGTCCCGGCTGATGCACGCCGAACCGTTCGGTCCGGTCGACACCATCGTCGTGGTGGACACCACCGACGAGCTGCTGGCCCAGATGAACGCCTCCAACGGCTCGCTGGTCGCCTCCCTCGCCTGTGACGACGAGGAGCTGGCCGGCAAGCTGGCGGTGGACCTCCAGGCGTTCAAGGTGGGCATCAACAAGCCGCGGTCCCGGGGCGACCGGGAGGAGCCGTTCGGCGGTCGGGGCGCCTCCTGGAAGGGCGCGTTCGTCGGCGGCGACCTGCTGGTGCAGGCGGTCACGGTGGGCGGCGACGGCCGGCTGTACGGCAACTTCCCCGACTACAGCAGCTACCCGGCGACCTGAGCCGGCCGATTTCCGGGCGGGCCCGGACACGGACAGGGCCCCCGCATCGGGGGCCCTGTCGGTGTCACCGTCCCCCGCATCGGAGGTCGGCCAGGGTGGCACCGGTTCGGCACCGGTGCCGGTACGGGTCACCCGCCGGTCGTCGTCCCGGACCGCGCCGTTGCGGCACGGGACGCGTCGCGGCGGGCGACCCTCGGGTCAGTGCGCCCGACGGGACGGGGCGGTCGCGTCGACCTGTCGGGGCAGCGGGGCCCGGCGGGCCACCAACGGCACCGTAACGGTCAGCACGCTGCCGTCCCGCTCCACCGACGTCGGCCGGTCCAGCCGGCGTACCGCGCGCAGCATCGGGGTGTTCTCCGCCTGCACGTGCAGCAGCAGGGCGGCGTAGCCGGTCCGCTCGGCGTGCCCGAGCAGCCGCCGCAGCAGGGCCGTACCCAGCCCGCGCCGCTGCCAGTCGTCCCGCACCAGCAGCGCCACCTCCGCCTCGTCCCCCTCGCCGAGGAGGTTGGCCATCGCCACGACCGGCGCCGCCTCCCCACCGGAGCCGGTCGCGGCGACCAGGGTGAGCCCCTGGGCCGGCTCCAGCAGCCGGCGCAGCCGGGCCGGGGACGGCCAGCCGGCGCCGCTGAGGTAGCGCCGCTGCCGGCTCCGCGCCGAGCAGCTCTCGTGCAGCTCCACCACGCCGGTCACGTCCTCGGCGGTGGCCGGCCGGACCAGCACCTCCGCCGCGTCCGGCAGCACCAGGGTGACCCGGTCGGCGTCCCGGCGGGCGACGGTCGCGGCCAGCTCGGCCAGCGCCTGGGCCCGCGCGTACTCGGCCGGAGTGAAGCTGGGCTCCCGCCGGCGCAGCTCGTACGAGCCGCCGGACGGGTCGGCCAGCACCATCGTCGTGGCGCCCACCCCGCCGAGCGGGCCGGCCGGCACGGGGCGCCAGGTCACCTCGTCCGCGCCGAGCAGGGTGCGCAGCGCCTCGCCGGCCCCGTCCGGCTCCCGGACCAGCCGGGTGGCCAGGCCGAGCACCCGGGTGGGCTGGTCGGCCAGTCCGCGCGCCTCGCTGCGCGCGACCCAGCAGTCCCGGCCCCGGCCCCGCTCGACGGCCGCCCGCAGGTCGGCCTCGGTCAGCTGGTCGGGCGCGTCGACGAGGAAGTCGTCGACCGCACCCACCTCGGTGGTGTGCACCTGCACGGTGAGGATGTTGACCCCGCGCAACGCGAGGCTCGCCGTGAGGACCGACAGGTAGCCCGGCCGATCGTCCACGGTGGCTCGGATCCGCCACAGCGCCATGGTTCGCTCCCTTCGCCGGTGACCACCCTGCCGGCTGCCTGTTGCGCGGCCGTTGCCCACGGGTGAAACGGCGGGACAGGTCAGGTGATGGTGGTCACCGGCGGGGCGCCGACCAGGTCCAGCCGGTCGCCCAGTATCACCGCGCTGGCCCGGACCAGCTGGGCCAGCCGGTCCACCTCGGTGGCGTGGAACGCGGCGGCGGCCAGCGGCTCGGTGTGGTCCCGCGCCACCACCAGCACCAGCCCGGCCCGGCCGAACGGCGCGACCGCGTAGTGGTGCCCCTCGGGGCTGGTCATCGCCCGGGCCCGCAGCGGGGTGACCTCCGGCAGCCGGGGCGGGACCGGCGCCCGCCAGCTCGCATGCCCGACGGTCGCCCCACCCGGGCCGCCGCTGCGCGAGGCCCAGTCCAGGGGTACGACCGCGGCCACCGCCCAGTCCGCGGCGAGCAGCCCGGGCACCGCGTCGACCAGGGTGGCGACCCCGTCGGTCGGGTTCGCCGCGACCTGGGCGAGCAGTTCGGCGTCCTGGCCCCCGGTGGTCGGCGCGCCGATCGCCCGCCACACCCCGTCCACCCGTACGCCGGGGATCGCGGCCAGGCCGGCGAGCAGGCGTTCCACCCGCGCCGCGCCCGGCCACACCACGGTGAAGTCGTCCACCGCCCGCCCGCCGAGCCGCTCCAGCACGACCACCTGGACGATGTCGGCGCCGGAGACGCCGAGTGTGCGGGCCACCTGGCCGAGCGTGCCGGGTCGGTCCGGCAGGGTCACCCGAACTCTCAGCAGCATGTCTGGTCCCTCCGCTCGGCGGGCCGGCCGTGGCGGCCGGCAGGCTGGGCCCCAGCCTGCCGGTTGACCATTTCGTCCCTGTTGCAGTGCCATGTCCCGCCAGGAAAATCCGACCTTGACAACAAAGCTGAGCTGCCATCAACTAACCGGATGACCGATCCGGCCGTCGACGCGGTGCAGCCCCCGACCGGCTCGGCCCCGCGCGGGCTCGACCTCGACCGGCTCGGCGCGTACCTGGCCGCGCACCGGCCCGAGCTGGCCGGGCCGTTGTCGGCGCGGCTGATCGCCGGAGGCAAGTCCAACCTCACGTATCTGCTGCGCGCGGGCGACCGCGAGGTGGTGCTGCGCCGGCCGCCGCTCGGGCACGTGCTGGCCACCGCCCACGACATGGCCCGGGAGCACCGGGTGATCTCCGCGCTGGCCCCCACCGGCGTGCCGGTCCCCGCCGCGCTGCTGCTCTGCCCCGACGAGGACGTGATCGGCGCCCCGTTCTACCTGATGGAGAAGGTCGACGGCGAGGTCTACCGCAGCCGTGCGCAGACCGACCCGCTCACCGCCGGGCAACGGCGCGAGCTGGCCATGGCGATGATGGACACCCTCGCCGCGCTGCACCTGGTCGACCCGGCCGAGGTGGGCCTGGCCGACTTCGGCCGCCCCGAGGGCTACCTGGCCCGGCAGGTCCGCCGCTGGGCCGGCCAGCTCGACCGCTCCCGCAGCCGCCCGCTGCCCGGCATCGACGAGCTGCGCGACGCGCTCGCCGGCAGCGTGCCGGAGGGCGCGAACGCCGGCCGGATCGTGCACGGCGACTACCGGCTGGACAACCTGCTCGCCGCGGTCGAGCCGGTCGCCGTCCGGGCGGTGCTCGACTGGGAGATGGCCACCCTCGGCGACCCCCTCGCCGACCTGGGGCTGCTGCTGACGTACTGGAGCGTGCTCGGGGACAGCGAGCTCGCCGAGGGCAACCCGGTGGCCGACGGCATCGGCCCCCGGGCCGGCTTTCCGAGCGGCGCCGAGCTGATCGACCGGTACGCCGGGCGCAGCGACGTCGACGTCGGGCCGCTGCACTGGCACGTGGCGCTCGGCTGCTTCAAGCTCGCGGTGATCTGTGAGGGGATCCACTACCGGCACACCCTCGGGCAGACGCTCGGCGAAGGCTTCGACCGGATCGGCGAGATGGTGGCGCCGCTGGTCGAGCACGGTCTGCACGCGGTGAGGGAGAAGTAGATGGAGTTCGCGTACGACGCCCGGACGGTCGAGCTGCGGGACCGGCTCGAGGCGTTCCTCACCGAGTGCGTGTACCCGGCCGAGCCGGTGCACCACGAGCAGGTCACCGCGGCCGGTGACCCGTGGGCCCGCCCGCCGGTCATGGACGAGCTGAAGGCCGAGGCCCGCGAGCGCGGCCTGTGGAACCTGTTCCTCCCCGACCCCCGGTACGGCGCCGGCCTGACCAACCTCCAGTACGCCCCGCTCGCCGAGCTGACCGGGCGAAGCCCGCACCTGGCCCCGGAGGCGCTGAACTGCGCCGCCCCGGACACCGGCAACATGGAGCTGCTCGCCGAGTTCGGCTCCGAGGCGCAGCGGGACCGCTGGCTCAAGCCGCTGCTGGAGGGAGAGATCCGCTCCGCCTTCTGCATGACCGAGCCGGAGGTCGCCTCCTCCGACGCCACCAACATCGCCACCCGGATCACCCGGGACGGCGACTCGTACGTGATCAACGGCCGCAAGTGGTGGTCGTCCGGGGCGATGGACCCGCGCTGCGAGATCTTCATCGTGATGGGCAAGACCGACCCGGACGCCGAGCGGCACCGCCAGCAGAGCATGATCCTGGTCCCCCGGGACACCCCCGGCGTCACGGTCCGCCGCGGCATGACCGTCTTCGGCTACAGCGACGCTCCGCACGGTGGGCACGCCGAGATCGACTTCACCGACGTCCGGGTCCCGGCGGAGAACCTGGTCGGTGCCGAGGGGGCCGGCTTCGCGATCGCCCAGGCCCGGCTCGGCCCGGGGCGGATCCACCACTGCATGCGGCTGATCGGCATGGCCGAGCGGGCCCTGGAGCTGCTCTGCCGGCGGGCCCTGGACCGGGTCGCCTTCGGCCGGCCCCTCGCCGAGCAGGGCGTGGTCCGGGAGTGGATCGCGGAGTCCCGGGTCCGGATCGAGCAGGCCCGGCTGCTGGTGCTGAAGACCGCCTGGCTGATGGACACCGTCGGCAACAGGGGCGCGCACACCGAGATCCAGGCCATCAAGATCGCCACACCGGCGATGGCCGAGTGGGTGATCGACAAGGCCATCCAGGGGTACGGCGGCGCCGGCGTCAGCCAGGACACGCCGCTGGCCGCCCTCTGGGCCCAGACCCGTACCCTCCGCCTCGCCGACGGTCCCGACGAGGTCCACAAGGCGTCCCTCGCCAAGCGCGAACTCCGCCGCTGGTCCTGACCCGCGGCCACAACCCTTGCCGGCAACCCCCTGATTCACGGAAAGAGTGGCCATTCCGCGCGCGATGGCCACTCTTTCCGTGAATCAGCGCCGATCTTGGAGGTGGGCTGGGGATCAGGCGGAGGCGCGGTGGATGAGCTTGGTGTCGAGGAGAACGTGCGGGGACGGGACCTCCTCGCCGCGGATGCGGGAGACCAGCAGGCGAGCCATCTGCCGGCCCATCTCCTCCACCGGCTGGAAGACCGTGGTGAGCGGCGGCTCGGCCTGCCGGGCGATCGGGGCGTCGTCGAAGCCGATCACCGCCACGTCCTCGGGCACCCGGCGGCCGGCCTCGCGCAGCGCCCGGAGCGCGCCGAAGGCCATCAGGTCGGAGGCGACGAAGACCGCGTCGAGGTCCGGGCGGACCTCCAGCAGCCGGCGCATGCAGGCGGTGCCGCTGCCCTCGCTGAAGTCCCCGTACGCGATCAGGTCGGGGTCGACGCTGCCGCCCGCGGCCCGGACGGCCTCCTTGTAGCCGGACAGCCGGGCCAGGCCGGCGCCCATGTCCTGCGGGCCGGCGATGGTGGCGACCCGGCGCCGGCCGCGCGCGAAGAGGTGCTCCACCGCCTGGCGGGCGCCGCCGACGTTGTCCACGTCAACGAACCAGGCCGGCTGGGCCTTCGGGTGCAGCATCCGGGCCGGCCGGCCGCCGAGCACGGTGGGCAGGCCGCGCTCCTCCAGCAGGGTCGGCAGCGGGTCGGCGTCGTGCAGTGAGAGCAGCAGGACCCCGTCCACGTGCTGGTTGGTCAGGTGGTGCTCGACCCGCTCCCGCTCGATCTGGGACTGCGCCATGGCCAGCCAGAGCTGCATCGGGGTCTCCAGCAGCGCCGAGCTGACGCCCCGCACGATGCCGGCGAAGAACGGCTCGGTGAAGACCCGCTCCCCCGACTCGGAGACCACCAGCGCCACCGAGTCGGTCCGCTGGGTCACCAGCGCCCGGGCGGCGCGGTTGGGCACGTACCCCAGCTCGGCGATCGCCTGCTGCACGGCGGCCCGGGCCTCGGGGCTGACCTGCGGCGAGCCGTTGACCACGCGGGAGACCGTGCCGCGCCCGACGCCGGCGCGGGCGGCGACCGCGTCGAGGGTCGGGCGCCCGAGCGACCGCGTGCGCTGCGTTGTCATCGTCTGCTCCTCCGACGTCGGGCGGACCCGGCACCTGTTGAGGCGTCGGCGCCGGGCCGCCCGTTACTGGCTGGCCCAGCCTATTGTGCGGCCAGGCCGTTGCGTCGGATCACCTCGGCGTACCAGCGGGCGCTGGACTTGGGAATCCGCGCCTGGCTGTCGTAGTCGACGTAGACCATGCCGAAGCGCTTGGTGTAGCCCCAGGCCCACTCGAAGTTGTCCATCAGCGACCAGGCGAAGTAGCCCTTGAGCGGCACCCCGGCGTTGCTCGCGGCGTGCGCGGTGCGCAGGTGCGCGTCGAAGTACGCCAGCCGGTCCGGGTCGTCGACCCGGCCGTCGACCACCGTGTCGACGAAGGCGGAGCCGTTCTCGGTGACGTAGAGCGGCAGGTCGGTGTACTCCCGGTGGACCCGCTCCAGGGTCTCCAGCAGGCCGGGGGCGTCGATCTCCCAGTCCATGTCGGTCACCGGGACCCCCCGGGTGACGAACCGGACGTCCTGGCTGCCCGGCCAGCACGAGGGTGCCCGCCAGTACGCCTCCGCCTCGGCGCTCTCCACCGGCGCGGCGACCACGTACCGGCTGTAGTAGTTGACGCCCACCATGTCCAGCGGGGTCGAGATGACCGCCAGGTCGCCGTCCCGGACGTGCCCGAAGTCGGTGACCTTGCGCAGGTCGGCCTGGAGATCCGCCGGGTACGCCCCGCGCAGCACCGGGTCGAGGAAGAACCGGTTGGCCAGGCCGTCGATGCG
This sequence comes from Micromonospora sp. NPDC051924, assembly GCF_055586005.1. Taxonomy (NCBI): domain Bacteria; kingdom Bacillati; phylum Actinomycetota; class Actinomycetes; order Micromonosporales; family Micromonosporaceae; genus Micromonospora; species Micromonospora sp. NPDC051924. Next base: position 191,497 of record NZ_JBVJJA010000002.1, on the reverse strand, counting down.
CCGGGCGGCGTCGGCGTCGGCGGGCGAGTCGCCGGCCGGGGTGACCGGGTAGAGGTTGACCGTGATGCCGAGCTGCGCCTCCGGCCGGGCCGCCCGGACCGCCTGCACCGCCAGCCCGTGCCCGAGCAGCAGGTGGTGCCCGGCCCGGACCGCGTCGGCGCCGTCCGACCGGCCCGGCGCGTGCACACCCGAGCCGTAGCCGAGGAAGGCCGAGCACCACGGCTCGTTCAGGGTGGTGAAGTACTTCACCCGGTCGCCGAGGGCGTCCGCGACGAGCTGGGCGTAGTCGGCGAACCGGGCGGCGGTGTCCCGGGCCGGCCAGCCGCCGGCGTCCTCCAGCGGCTGCGGCAGGTCCCAGTGGTAGAGCGTGAGCCAGGGCTCGATGCCGTGGGTCAGCAGCTCGTCGGCCAGCCGCCGGTAGAAGTCCAGCCCCTCCTGGTTGGCGAGACCACTGCCGCCGGGCTGCACCCGGGGCCAGGAGACCGAGAAGCGGTACGACTTCAGCCCCAGGTCCGCCATCAGCCGCACGTCCTCGGGCATCCGGTGGTAGTGGTCGCAGGCCACGTCCCCGGTGTGTCCGGCCACCGTCCGGCCCTCGCTGTGGCTGAAGGTGTCCCAGATCGACGGGGTGCGGCCGCCCTCGGCCGCCGCGCCCTCGATCTGGTACGCGGCGGTGGCCGCGCCCCAGAGGAAGCCGGGCGGGAAGGTCAGTTCCCGGCCCTGGTCGAGGACGCCGACCGGGGGCGGGCTGGCTGGGTTGGTCACGACTTGACGGCGCCTTCCATGATGCCGCCGATGATCTGACGGCCGAAGATGATGAACACGATCAACAGTGGCAGGGTCGCCAGTGCGGTGCCCGCGAACAGTGCCACGTAGTCCGTCTGGTACAGCCCGGACGAGAGGATCTTCAGGGAGTACTGCACCGTCGGGGTGTCCGGGGTGAGCACGATGAACGGCCAGAGGAACTCGTTCCAGGTCTGCATGAAGGTCAGCAGGCCGAGCACCGCCGCCGCCGGCCGCAGCGCGGGCAGCACGACATTCCAGTAGATCCGCCAGGTGGAGCAGCCGTCGAGCCGGGCCGCCTCGATCAGCTCGTCGCTGATCGCGGACATCGCGTACTGGCGCATCATGAACACGCCGAAGCCCTGCACCAGGAACGGCACGATGACCGCCTGCAGGGTGCCCGTCCAGCCGAGTTCCACCATCATGAGGTAGAGCGGGATGACACCGAGTTGGGTCGGCACCATCATGGTCATGATGATGATCAGCAGCAGCGCGTTGCTGCCCCGGAACCTGAGCTTGGCGAAGGCGAAGCCGGCCAGGCTGGAGAAGAAGATCACCGAGATGGTGACGACGGTCGACACAACGGCCGAGTTGACCAGACCGTAGACGAACGCGGCGTCCTCGTTGGCGAGCATCCGGTCGATGTTGCTGAACAGTTGGTCGCCGGGGGTCGGCGGCATCTCGTAGACCGCACCGTTGTCCCGCGAGGCGATGATGAACGACCAGATGATCGGGAAGATCGACAGCACGCCGCCGAGGATCAGCGCGAGGTAGGTCAGCGGACTGGCCTGCCAGAGCTGGGCGCCGGGCAGCCGACCGCGGCCGCGGCGGCGGGACGGCACCGGAGGCGGGGTGACCGAGCGGGGCAGGGTCTGCGTGGTGGTCACTTCTTGTCCCCCTTCACCGACCGGCGCACCAGCGCGAAGTTGATCAGCGCGAAGATGATGATCATCATGAAGAGCAACCAGGACATCGCGGAGCCGTACCCGTACTCGGAGTTCCCGGTGAAGGTCTTTTCGTAGATGTACATGGCCAGGGTCTGGAACTGGTGGTCCACCCCGCCGCGCACCAGCCCGTTCCCGTACATCAGAGGCTCGGTGAATATCTGGAAGCCACCGATGGTGGAGATGATGACCGTGAAGAGGATCGTCGGCCGGATCAGCGGCACGGTGATCGTCCAGAACTGCCGCCAGGTCGAGGCGCCGTCCAGCGACGCCGACTCGTACAGGTCCTTCGGGATGGCCTGCATGGCGCCGAGGTAGATCAGCGCGTTGTAGCCGGTCCACCGCCAGTCAACCATGAAGGCGATGGCGAACCAGGAGGCGAAGCGGTTGTCCCGCCAGGCGATGGGGTCGAAACCCACGGTGCCGAGCAGCCAGTTGATGAGGCCGTACCGGTCCGCGAAGATCAGCGCGAAGATGATGCCGACCGCGGCCACCGAGGTGATGTTGGGGATGACCACACCCATCCGCAGCAGCGTGCGGGCCTTCATCTGCCGGTTCAGCAGGTTGGCGAGCATCAGCGCCACGATGAGCTGCGGCACGGTGCTGAGCACGAAGATGCCGAGGGTGTTGTAGGCCGCGTTCCAGAACTGGGCGTCCTGGATCAGGAGGCGGTAGTTCTCCAGCCCCGCGAACTCCTTGGTTCCGCTCAGCAGTTCGTAGTCGAAGAGCGAGACGTAGACCGTGTAGAGAACCGGAAAGAGACCGAAGACCCCGAAGAGGACGAAGAACGGGGCGATGTAGAGGTACGGGGAGTACTTGAGATCCCAGCGGCCGAGCCGGTACGACCGGCGCCGGTGCAGCGGGGCGGACGGGGGCGGCGAGGCGGCGCGCGACGGTGGCGCCGCGCCGACAGTCGAACTCATTGCAGGTCCTTCCGGGAGGTGGGGCGGCGGCGACCTCGCCGCGGCGCCCACACCCACGGCGGGTGTGGGCGCCGCCGCCGAGCCCACGGGCAGCGATCCCCGTGGGCCCGGCCGGGTCACCGGCGACTCAGCTGGTCGCCTTCTTGGCCTCGTCCACCGCCTTCTTCCAGGCGGCGTCCGAACTGAGCCGGCCACGCTCGGCCGCCTGCATCTGCGGCTCGAAGATGGTCTCCCAGACCTGCTGGTGCTTGGCGCCGAGGAAGACCGGCTTCATGTTCTTGACGCTCTCACCGAAGATCTTGCCGGTGGGCGCACCGCTGAAGTACTCGCTCGTCTTGTCCTTGAACGCCGGATCGTCGAGGCCGGCGATGTCGGACGGCATGGCGCCCGCCTCCTTGAACGCCGCCAGGTGGCCCTCCTTGCCGGTCAGGTACTTGGCCAGCTCGTACGCCTCCTTCGGGTGCTTGGTCTGCGCCGGGACGGCCAGGTAGGAACCACCCCAGTTGCCGCCGCCGCCGGGGATGTTGGCGATGTCCCACTTGCCGGAGTTCGCCGGGCCGGACTTCGGGGCGATGACACCCTCGGTCATCCAGGCCGGGCAGGGCAGGGTGGCGAACGCGGAGTTCTTGAAAGCCCCGTCCCAGTCGGCGCTCCACCGCTGCGTCTTGGCGGTCAGCCCGTCCTTGGCCATCTGCAGGCCCATGTCCCAGGTCTGCTTGATGACCGGGTTGGTGTCGCCGATGAACTTGTTGTCCTTGTCGAAGAAGAAGGTCTCCGAGTTCTGCATGACGTACGGCTGCATCAGGCTGGTCGCACTGTCCAGCCAGGCGGCCTTGACCTTGCCGCTGGCCTTGAACTCCTTGCCCAGCGCGATGTAGTCCTGCCAGGTGCTCATCCGCTTCGAGACCTCGTCCCGGTCGGTGGGCAGACCGGCCTGCTGGAACAGGTCCTTGCGGTAGCACATGGCCAGGCCACCGACGTCGGTGCCGAGCCCGATCAGCTTCTTGCCGTCCGGCGTCAGGGCGTTGTTCCACTTCCACTCGGGGAAGTTGGCCTTCAGCTCACCGGCGCCCAGGTCGAGCAGGTTGGTGAACTTGTCGGGGTTCTGGACGTACCCGAGCAGGACGCCCTCCTCCAGACCGACCACGTCGCCGGCGCCGCTGCCCGCGGCGAGCCACTGCACCAGCTTCGGCTGGAAGTCGCGCAGCTCGCCCATCTTCTGGTGCTCGACCTTGATGTTCGGGTGCGCCGCCTCGAAGTCCTTGATGGCCTGGTCGTAGCCGAAGTTCTGGAAGGTCTGCAGGACCAGCTTGACCTGGCCGCCCTCGCTGGTCGAGCCCGCATCGTCCTTCTTGCTGCATGCCGCGCTGCCGAGAGCAACGCCCGCGGCGAGCACTGCGACCGCGACAGTGCGGAGCCGGCGCCTGATGACGCTCATCCCTGACCCCTCTCAGGTGGGTATGTCATGTGGTGGTTTTTGACCTGCGCCCGCCCGCCGGCCGGGCAGGTCACGTGGTGAGGCTTTGCTTCTGGGACGCTGCCGCGACGGGCGATGTGGCTTGAGACGCCGCTGTGCGGGAGCGCTCCCATGAGATTGCCGGCAGGTGTCAGGGGTGTCAATAGGCCTATGGGAGCGTTCCCAGATCGTTACCGCGCCGCCCCGGGGCAAGCCGTCGAGGCGAGGATCAGCAGAAGCGGCGCAGCAGGGTGGTGGCCCGGGCGGCATCGAAGGCGGCCGGGTCGAAGCCGGTGCCGGCCCAGTCGCGCATGGTCCGGCGCTCCGGGTGCTCCGGGTCGGCGAGGGCGGCCAGCAGGACCGCGTGCCCGGTCGGGCCGCCGACCCCCTCCGGTGGGCAGGCCCGCTCCCCGGCCAGGCAGACCGGGTAACGCTCGTCCGGTTCGGCGGCGCAGACGTCCTCCACCAGCAGGTCGTGCTCCCACCAGTCGCCGAAGTCGTAGAGGTACCGGAAGCGGTCGCCCTTGCCGACCACGGCGTCCAGCCGGACGTCCAGCTCGTCGCGGACCGCCAGCTCGCCGTCCGGGTCGGGCTCGCCGTACTGGCGCCCGTCGATATCGAACGAGTGCAGGTGGCAGTCCCGCCAGCCCATCGCGTGCTGCACCACCCGGTGCACGCGGTCCAGCGTGTAGCCGCCGGGGACCAGCACCCGCCGCCACACCGGGGGCCGCACCCCGACGAGCGACACGTTCAGCTGGAAGATCTGCCGCGACATGCTGTCCCATCCTTCCTCGGCATAGGCTGCCCACATGATCTGCCGAGCGTGCCGGGAGCGGCGGCACGACGACTGTCCGGGCCGGAAGTGGTGCGACTGTCAGCACCGTACCCCCGAACCCACCCCTCCGGTCACCGGTCCGGCCGGCGAATGATCGCCGGCACCTCCATCTCGCGGGTCTGGCCGGCGCCCGCGACCGGTCCGCTGACCGACCCCGAGTTGGCCGCGCTCTACGGCCGCCCCGACCGGCCCCACCTGCGGGTGAACTTCGTGGCCAGCGCCGACGGCGCGGTCACTGTGGACGGCTACTCGGCCGGCCTCTCCGGCGAGCCGGACAAGCGCGTCTTCGGCCTGCTCCGGATGCTCTGCGACGGCTTGGTCGTGGCCGCCGGCACGCTGCGCCACGAGGGCTACCGGGCGGTCCGGCTGAGCGCGGACCGCCGGGCCTGGCGACGGGAGCACGGCCTGGCCGAGTACCCCACCCTGGTGGTGGTCTCCGGCTCGCTCGACCTGGACCCGGCCCAGGCGTGCTTCGCCGACGCGCCGGTCCGGCCGCTGGTGCTCACCCGCGCCGGGGCCGAGCCACCACCCGGGCTGACCGACGTGGCCGACCTCGTCCGCTGCGGCGCGGAGCGGGTCGACCTCGCCGCCGGCCTCGCCGAGCTGCGCCGCCGCGGGCTGGACCAGTTGCTCTGCGAGGGCGGCCCGCACCTGTTCGGGGCGCTGACCGCCGCCGACCTGGTGGACGAGCTCTGCCTGACCGTGGCGCCGCTGCTCGCCGGCGCCGGACCGGGTCGGATCACCGCCGGGGACGGCAGCCCGTCCCGCCGGCTGCCGCTGCGCCACGTGCTGGCCGCCGACGACGGTGTGCTGATGCTCCGCTACGCCCGCGACCCGGACGCCGCGCCGTCCGCCGGCGCCGCCCCCGCCGCCTGACCGGACGCCGGTGCCGGCGGCAGCGCGGCCGGCAGCCTGAACGCCGCGAACTGGGCGACGTCCAGGAACGAGGTGATCTCGGCGATCCGCCCGTCCCGCAGCGTCAACACGTCGATCGACCACGGCAGGTACGGACCGCTCCCGCCCCGGCGCAGGTAGGAGGCGAGCGCGGGCTGGCCGTTCGCGCCGACCGGCAGATGTCGCCAGCCTCCGCAGGGGCCGAGCGGCGCCGCCCGGGCGAAGTCCATGACCGCCCCGATGCCTCGGTACCAGTGCGGCATCGGCGGCATCGACCAGGTGACGTCCTCGGTGAGCAGGGCGATCAGGGCGTCGCCGTCGCCATCCTCCAGGGCCGTGGCGTACCGGACGACGATCTCGCGCAGCCGGGCGTCGTCGAGCGCGCGCAGGGCCCGTTGCTGCGTGACGGCCGGGACGCGCTCGGCGAGCACCCGGCGGGCCCGCGCGAGGGCGGAGTTCACCGAGGTGGTCGAGGTGCTCATCATGGCCGCGATCTCGGCGGCGGAGTAGCCGAGGACGTCGAAGAGCAGCAGCGCGGCCCGCTGGTTGCCCGGTAGGTGTTGCAGCGCGGCAACGAAGGCCAGCTCGACCGCCTCGCGCTGCTCGTACCGTGCGTCCGGGGCGGCCGGTACTGCGGCGAGGCCGAGGTCCGGGTAGGGGCCGAGCCAGGCGACGCCCTCGTCCGCGCGGTTGTCCGGGACGGCTCGGTCACTCGCCGGGCCGAGGTCGACCGGCAGCGCCCGGCGGCCCCGGCTGGCGATGGCGTCCAGGCAGACGCGGGTCGCGACGGTGTACAGCCAGGAGCGCAGTGAGCCGCGTCCGGCGAAGCCGGGCAGGCCGCGCCAGGCCCGCAGCAGGGTGTCCTGGAGGGCGTCGTCGGCGTCGTGGGTCGAGCCGAGCATGCGGTAGCAGTGGGCGTGCAGTTCCCGGCGCAGCGGTGCGACGAGCGTGGTGAAGGCGGCCTCGTCGATCGCACCCGGCTCCCCGGGCCCGGCGGCCGTGGAAATGACGCTCACGAGCGACGATTCTGCCGCACCGGCGGAGTCTGGAAGGTGAACGGCTCACTCACCACGAACCCGGAGGATCCGATGAGCAGCACGTCCACTACCCACGTCACGACCGACATCCTGGAGGTCCCCGACGGGCGGCTCCACTACGAGGTACGCGGACAGGGCCCCCTCGTCGCCCTGGTCGCCGCCCCGATGGACGCCGGGGCCTTCGCGCCGCTCGCCGACCTGCTGGCCGCGGAGCACACCGTGCTGACCACCGACCCGCGCGGCATCGGCCGCAGCGCCCTGCACGACCCCCACCAGGACTCCACGCCCGAGCTGCGCGCCGACGACGTGTCCCGGCTCCTCACCCACCTCGACGCCGGACCGGCCGCCGTGCTCGGGTCCAGCGGCGGCGCGGTGACCGTCCTCGCCCTCGCCCAGGCCCATCCCGAGCAGGTGCACACGGTCGTCGCGCACGAGCCGCCGCTGCTCGGGCTGCTCGAGGACCGGACGGAGCTGCTGGCCCGGGAGGACGACATGGTCGCCACCTACCTCGCCGGAGACCGGCTCGCCGCCGGGCGCAAGTTCCTCGCCAACGCGAGCATCCAGCTGCCGGAGGAGCTGGTGCTGGCCATGTACGGCGGCGAGCCCGACCCGCAGGCGGCCGCCGACGAGCACTTCCAGTACGTGCACATGATTCGCGGGACGACCCGGTTCCGGCCCGACGTCGCCGCGCTGCGCGACGGCCCGACCCGGGTGGTCGTCGGTCTCGGGGAGACGTCGACCGGCCAGGTCTGCGACCGCACCTCGCGCGCGCTCGCCGCAGCGCTGGGGACGGCTCCGACGATGTTCCCCGGCGGGCACATCGGCTTCGTGGAGGATCCGGCGGCGTTCGCCACCCGGCTGCGGGAGGTGCTCGCCTAAGGCTGAGCCACCCCACGGCGAGGTGCTCGCCGAGGGCTGAGCCGCACCCGGGTCCGGCCGGGGGCCGCACCCGTGCCTCGACGACGGCGGGCGCGGGGTGCCGGGTGGCACTCCGCGCCCGCGATCGGAAGGCGTTACCTCCCGGCGCCGACGGTGGAGGAGTCCGCCGACGCCGGATCAGGCGATCAGTTGACCGAGACGGCCGACCAGGCGGCGGCCACGGTGTTGTACTCGGCGCTGCCGGCGCCGTACAGGTCGGCGGCGGCCGACAGGGTGGCGGTGCGGGCGCCCGAGTAGCCGGTCCGCGAGGTCATGTAGGTGGTGAGCGCGCGGTACCAGATCGCGCCGGCCTTGGCGTTGCCGATGCCGGTCACGGTGCTGCCGTTGCAGGTCGGGCTGTTGCCGTAGGACGACGAGCCGCTGCCGACGGCGAGCAGGTAGAAGAAGTGGTTCGCCACGCCCGAGGAGTAGTGCACGTCCAGGCTCTTCACCATGTTGCTGTAGCAGTCGGCCGACGCGCCGTCCTTGGACGGCTTGTCCATCCAGCGCAGCGGGGTGCCGTTGGTGCGCAGCTCCTCGCCGATCAGGTAGTCGCCCGGGTCGTTGCTGTTGGCGGCGTAGAACTCGACCAGGGTGCCGAAGATGTCGCTGGTGGCCTCGTTGAGGCCGCCCGACTCGCCGCTGTAGCGCAGGCCCGCGGTGTTGCTGGTGACGCCGTGGCTCATCTCGTGCCCGGCGACGTCCAGCGAGGTGAGCGGCGTCCAGCCCTGGGAGGCGTCACCGTCACCGTAGGTCATGCAGAAGCAGGAGTCGCTCCAGAACGCGTTGACGTAGTTGGCGCTGTAGTGCACCCGGCTGTACGCGGCGACCCCGTCGTTGCGGATACCGTTGCGGCCGAACGTGTTCTTGTAGTAGTCCCAGGTCTCGGCCGCGCCGTAGGCCGCGTCCGCGGCGGTGGTCTGCCGGTTGGCCAGCGTGCCGTCACCGAAGACGTTCGAGGCGCTGGTGACCAGGGTGCCGGTGCCGCTGGTGCCACCGTTCAGGTCGTAGGTCTTGTGGCCGCCCCGGGCGCCGTCGTTGAGCTGGTAGGTGCCGCCGGAGAGGGTGGTGCCCACCGCGACCGAGCCGGAGTGGAAGGTGTTGCCGGTGCCGTCGGTCTGGATGGCGTCCCACGAGTCGCGGACCTTGCCGGTGGTGGCGTCGACCAGCACGTTGAGCTGGCTCGGGGTGCCGTCGGCGCGCACGCCGCTGACCACGACCTGGTACGCCAGGGCGGTGCCGGTCGCGTCGGCGTCGTAGACGAGCTGGCTGCCGTCGACCCGGGCGCCGGCGGCGGTGGCGGTGGCCAGCGCGGCGCGGCCGGCGGCCGCCTCGCTGATCTTCGCCTTCGCGCCCCGGGTCGGGGCCACGGACAGGGTCTGGCTGGCGCCGCGCCAGGTGTTGCCCTTGCCCAGGTGGACGACCGTGTCACCGCCCAGGACCGGCCGGCCGTCCTGGTAGCGGTGCAGCCGGACGTGCTCGGTGCCGTCGGCGTCGGTCAGCACGTTCTGCAGGGTGAACGACTGGCCGTCGGCGACGAGTGCGCTGCCCGAGTGGGCCTTGAGCTGGGCCACCGCGCGGGTGAACGCGTCACCGGACACGGGGGCGGCGGAGGCGGTGGTCGGCAGGCTGCCGGCGGCGGCCAGCAGCGCGGCCGTGGCCAGGCCGCCCAGGAGAGTGGTACGACGCATGGAGCTCCTACCTTCACTAGGACTGCCGGTCGGGGGGGTACCGACCGACGGGACCCGCCGGTGCTGGGCGGCGGGTCGGCCACGTCCCCGCAGGTGACAGGGCGTGACGACGCACACGGGATCGACGGAGGAAAGATCCTCGATGCGTTGTTGCACATTCTTGCGCCACGAGGCCCATGTCTGTCACGCCTTGCGGCCAAGATTTTTTCCACTACTTTTCGCGACCCGTTCATAACGGCGAGGCCGAGAGGGGGACCCGCCGGCCGGTCCGCCGCACCTCGAACGCCCGGCCCCGCCGCCGCGCCGATGGCCTTAACCAGGGGAAATGCGTTCACCTCGGGTGGCCGGGACGGATCCGGCCGACGCCGACCGGCCACTGCTCGCCGGGGGACTGCTGGTCGCCTCGGGCCTGGTCGACGTGGTGGCCGCCTACGCCCACACGGCGGCGGACCCCTTCATGGCGGTGACCCCGGGCGGCGTCTACCAGCTCGACATCACCGGCTGGGCCTGGCTGCACGTGGCGATCGCGGCGGCCGTGGCGCTCGCCGGGCTGCTGGCCGTCACCGGGCGGCGCGGCACCGCCGGGACGGCGATCTGGTGCGCCGCGCTGGCGATCGCCGTGGACGTGCTGCTCTTCCCGTACGCGCCGGTCCAGGCGGTCTTCGTGGTCGGGTTCAACGGCGCGGCCGTCCGGCTGCTGATCCGGCGCCGCCACGCTGTCCGGGCCGGCGGCTGAGGCGGTTCAGCGGGGTTCGCAGATCCGGCCGGTGAACGCCGGGTCGGCCTCCCGGTTGGCCGCCCACACCGGGTTGATCACCAGGGCGAGCGGCGGCGCCTGCCAGGCGGAGCCCAGCCGCTGGAACAGGTCGTACTCCCGCCGGGGCTGGTGGATCCGGCCGCCGGCCAGGAAGTCGATCACCCGGTCCTCGGCGGCCCGTCGGCCGACCAGCCCCCCGTGGAAGGCGGGCAACTGGAACACCGGCACCCGGCTGTACTCGCCGGGCGGCGCCTCGGCCGCGCTGACGGTCGGCAGGAAGGCGACCATGCGGACGCCCGGCACCGGGCAGAGCGTGCGGTTGCGATAGAACGGCGCGTCGGCCAGCACCGACCGCACGAACGGCTCGTCCGGTCCGCTCCTCACCTCGCGGCCGAGGTTCGCCAGCCAGAAGATCCCGCGCAACTCCCACCCGGTGGCCACGCCCCAGCCGCTGTGGCCCGGCGGTGGATAGTAGGCCCGCCCGGGCCGGATCAGCGGACTGAACAGCATCGCCGCCTCCACCGGCGTCGGCTTCGACCACTTGTCCAGGTAGGTCCGCGCCACCATCGCGCCCTCGCTGGACCCGAGCAGGGCGACCGGCCGGCCGGTACGCCGGTGCAGCGCCTCGACCTGCGCGGCCAGCAGGACCGCGCTGGAGTCCAGCGAGCGGTGGGTGGCTTCCGGGGCGTACGGCAGCGGACGTCCCTGCTGGTCGAGCCCGGCGTAGGAGAAGCGCTCCACCCGTGGGTCCACCGGCGGACGCCCGTTCCACTCCGAGTCGTGCCCGGCGATGGCGATCACCGCGTGCGGCACCCGGTCCGGCAACCGCTCGCTCACCACGGGTGGCGTCCACTCGCCCGGCTTGCCCACCGCGAGGCCGATGAGCGACTGCGCCGCCACCGCGCCGGCCATGGTCAGGACGATGGCCACCGGTGCCACCGGAACCCGCGGCCAGCGGATCCGCGCGGGCAGCGCAGCCGCCGTCACGGTCTGCCGCCAGAGCAGGCCGTTCGCCACCCCGGCCAGACCGGCCACCACGATGCCCCACCAACCACGGGTGCTGGAGATCAGCGCACCCGCGAAGGTGAGCACCACGAAGCTGAGCACCGACCAGCCGAGCAGCTCGATCGTGGGCAGCCCGCGCCACCAGGTCCCGATTACCCCGGCGCGTTGCAGGAACGGGGCGAGCACCAGCATCGGGATCAGCGAGGCGAGCAGGTACCAGGAGAGCGCGACCACCGAGAACGCGACCGAGAGCGCGGCCCACGGGGAGATGATCACCGCGGCGAGGGCGGCGACCTCCAGGTTCCGCCGGACCAGCCAGCGGAACGGGGGGCGCTGCACCTGCGCGGGCCAGGCCAGCGCGGTCAGCCCCGCGGACAGCAGCCCGCGCAGGGCGGTGAGGCCCACCAGCCCGAGGAGGAAATGCCACCACGAGTTGTGGTAGACGAGCAGCCAGCGCAGGTCGTGGTACGAGTCGTACGGCCAGACGCCCGTGGCCTGGGGGGCGAGGGCGCGCGCCCCGCCATAGCCGATGCCGACCAGGATCGCCTCCTCGACCACCGCCGGCAGCACGGCGAGCAGGAGCAACCCGACCGTCCGCCTCCGCCGCAGCGACTCCACGCCCCGCCCCCGCTCCCTCGCCCCTTGCAGGATCTCGCGCCGCCGGGCCGGGCCGGGTGGGAATCGGCGGGCCGGCCCGCGTACGGACGGTCGCCGGTCGACCGCGCGGAGCGAGGCGGGCTCGACACCTGCGTGGTGTCCGCCGCGTCGCGTGGCAACCTGTCGCATCCCTCGGGCAGGATGCAGGTCGTGCGCCGCGACCCAGACGACCAGCCGACCGGAGACCGCCGATGACCGACGACCTGATCGACGGCCCCGGCGACGGGGTCGGCCGGGTGCTGGGCACCGCCGACGCCACCCCGCTCACCTTCTGGACCGCCGTCTCCCCCGGCAGCTACCTGCAACTCGACGACGTGGTGGTCACCCGCCGCGAGCTGCCCGACCGCGAGCCGGTGACCATCGCCGGGGTGGTCACCCAGGTGCGCGCCCGGCACGAGGGGGCGCAGTTCGACTCGGACGTCTTCGCCATCGCCGACGGCACGCTGCCGGCCCAGGTGCAGGAGGCCGCCGAGATCACCACCACCCGGGTCGACCCGGAGTTCTACGTGCCGCCCACCCCGGGCGCGGTGGTGCACCGGGCCGAGGGCGACGCCCGGGCCCGGGCGCTGCACTTCGACCGGATGGAGCGGCGCATCCCGATGGGCATGGGCCGCGACGGCGTCCCGGTCTACCTCAACGCCGACTTCCTCGACGGCACCCGGGGCGCGCACGTCTCCATCTCCGGCATCTCCGGGGTGGCGACCAAGACCAGCTTCGCCACGTTCCTGCTCTACTCGGTCTTCCGGTCCGGGGTGCTGGGCGGCGACGCGGTCAACGCCAAGGCGCTCATCTTCAACGTCAAGGGTGAGGACCTGCTCTTCCTCGACCACCCCAACGCCCGGCTCGACGACGCCACCCGGGCCGGCTACGCGAAGCTCGGCCTGACCGCCGGGGCCTTCCCCGACGTCCGGGTCCACGCGCCGCCCCGCGTCGGCGACTCGTCCGGCACGCCGGACGTGAGCAGCCGGCTCACCGGGGTCGACAGCTTCTACTGGACGCTCACCGAGTTCTGCGCCGACCGCCTGCTGCCCTACGTCTTCGCCGACGCCGACGACGAGCGGCAGCAGTACACGATGGTGGTCCACTCGGTCGCCGCCCACCTGGCCCGGTACGCCCAGCCCGCGGACGGCGGGGTGAGCATCGACGGGGTGCGGCTGGGGTCCTACACCGACCTGGTCGACCACATCGTCGAGCAGCTCAACGACGACGAGACCCGGGGCGACTGGGCCGGCAGCGCGGTTGGCCTGGGCACGGTCAACGCGTTCGCCCGCCGGCTGATCGGCAGCAAGAAGGACCTGGGCCGGCTGATCCGGGGCGACCTGGCCACCCGCCGCCCGCACTCGATCAACACGTCGGAGAGCGCCCAGGTCACCGTGGTCGACCTGCACAACCTGCCGGACCGGGCGCAGCGTTTCGTGGTCGGCGTGACGCTCAAGAGCGAGTTCGAGCGCAAGGAGAAGGCCGGCACCGCCAAGCCGCTGCTCTTCGTGGTGCTCGACGAGCTCAACAAGTACGCCCCGCGCGAGGGCTCCTCCCCGATCAAGGAGGTGCTGCTCGACATCGCCGAGCGGGGCCGCTCGCTCGGGGTGATCCTGGTCGGCGCGCAGCAGACCGCCAGCGAGGTGGAGCGGCGGATCGTCACCAACTCGGCGATCCGGGTGGTCGGCCGGCTCGACCCGGCCGAGGCGTCCCGCCCGGAGTACGGCTTCCTCCCGCCCGCCCAGCGCCAGCGGGCGCTGCTGGCCAAGCCGGGCACCATGTTCGTCAACCAGCCGGACATCCCGGTGCCGCTCTGCCTGGAGTTCCCCTTCCCGGCCTGGGCGACCCGGGTCTCCGAGGCCGGCCGGGCGCCCTCGGAGACGCTCCGCTCGATCACCCAGGCGGCCGACCCGTTCGCGGTGGTCGGCTCCGGCGCCTCCGACGACGACATCCCGTTCTAGGGCTGGTGAGCGTGAAGATCCTGCACACGTCCGACTGGCACGTCGGCAAGGTGCTCAAGGGGCAGTCCCGCGCCGAGGAGCACAAGCAGGTCCTCGCCCAGGTGATCGAGATCGCCCGGACCGAGCGACCCGACCTGGTCATCGTGGCCGGCGACCTGTACGACACCGCCGCCCCCACCCCGGAGGCGACCCGGCTGGTCACCCGCGCGCTGACCGCGCTGCGCCGGACCGGGGCGGACGTGGTGGCGATCGGCGGCAACCACGACAACGGGCAGGCCCTCGACGCGCTGCGCCCGTGGGCCGAGGCGGCCGGCATCACGCTGCGCGGCAGCGTGCGGGACAACCCGGCCGAGCACGTCATCGACGGGGTCACCGCCGGCGGCGAGCGCTGGCAGCTCGCCGCGCTGCCCTTCCTCTCCCAGCGGTACGCGGTCCGCGCCGTGGAGATGTACGAGCTGACCCCCGCCGAGGCCAACCAGACGTACGCCGACCATCTCGGCCGGGTCCTCGCCCGGCTCGCCGAGGGCTTCGCCGAGCCGGACCGGGTGCACCTGGTCACCGCCCACCTCACCGTGGTCGGGGCGAGCACCGGCGGCGGCGAGCGGGACGCGCACACCGTGCTGGGCTACGCGGTCCCCGCCACCGTCTTCCCCGGCACCGCGCACTACGTGGCGCTGGGCCACCTGCACCGCTCCCAGCGGGTGATCGGCCCCTGCCCGATCCGCTACAGCGGCAGCCCCCTCGCGGTCGACTTCGGCGAGCAGGAGAACGTCGGCTCGGTGACGATCGTCGAGGTCACCGCGACGACCGCCGCGCAGGTCCGGGAGGTGCCGGTGCCGGGCGCGGTGCCGCTGCGCACCGTCCGGGGCACGCTGGCCCAGCTCGCCGAGCTCGACGCCCCCGAGGGCTGGCTGCGGGTCTACGTCCGCGAGCAGCCCCGCGCCGGGCTGCGCGAGGAGGTGCAGGAGCTGCTGCCCCGCGCGTTGGAGATCCGGATCGACCCGGAGCTGCTGCCCGCCCCTGGCAGCGGCACCCGCACCGCGCAGCGGGCCGGCCGCTCGCCGCGCGAGCTCTTCGCCGACTACCTGGGCAGCCGGGGGCACGCCGACGAGGGCGTCCAGGAACTCTTCGACGAGCTGCTCGAGGAGGTGGATCACTGATGCGGCCGATGCGGCTGGATATGGCGGGCTTCACCGTCTTCCGCGAGGAGACCACTGTCGACTTCACCGACGCGGACTTCTTCGCCCTGATCGGGCCGACCGGCTCCGGCAAGTCGACGGTGCTCGACGCGATCTGCTTCGCGCTCTACGGCACGGTCCCCCGCTGGGGCGGCACCCGGGGGCTGGCCAACGCGCTCGCCCCCTCGGCCACCGAGGCCCGGGTGCGGCTGGTCTTCGAATCCGCCGGCGACCGGTACGTGGCCACCCGGGTGGTCCGCCGGGACGGCCGGGGCACGGTGAAGACCGCCAACGCCGGGTTGCAGCTGATGCCGCCCGGCTTCGACGTGACCAAGCTCGACACCGGGCTCAGCCCGGAGGACCTCGGCGAGGTGGTGGCCGGCACCCCCGCCGAGATGGAACAGGCGGTGCTGGACGCGGTCGGCCTGCCGTACGAGCAGTTCACCAGCTGCGTGGTGCTGCCGCAGGGGCAGTTCGCCGACTTCCTGCACGCCAAGCCGGCCACCCGGCAGCAGATTCTGGTCAACCTGCTCGGCCTCGGCGTCTACGAGGAGGTGCAGAAGAAGGCCACCGAGCGCGCCGGCCAGGCCGAGGCGAAGCTGGAGACGGTCGACAAGATGCTCGGCGGGCTCGCCGACGTCGACGACGAGACCCTCGCCGGGGTTCGGCAGCGGGTCGACCGGATGCGCGAGCTGGCCGGGGCGGTCGCGGCCGCCGTACCGGAGCGGGACCGGGCCCGGGCGACGGCGCGGGAGCAGGCGGCGGCGCTCGCCGCGCTCGACGCGGAGCTGGCCGTGCTGGCCGGGGTCCGGCCGCCGGACGGGACCACCGAGCTGGCCCGGGCGGTGGCCACCGCCCGCACGGCGGCGGACGACGCCGCGGCGGCGGTCGGGCTGGCGGAGGACCGCGAGGAGAAGCTGCGCGGCGAGCTGGCCGCGGCCGGCGACGAGAGCGCGCTGCGCCTGCTGCTCAAGGCGCACGCCGACCGGGAGCGGCTGACCGGCGAGGTGGCGACCGTACACACGGCGGTGACCGCGGCGCAGGCCGAGCACGACGCGGCGGCCGGCGCGCTCGCCGACGCCCGGGCCGCCGCCGAGCGGGCCGTGGCACAGCTGGAGGCGGCGTTCCGGGCGCACGAGGAGGCCAAGGCCACCGACCAGGCGGTGGCGCTACGGGCGCACCTGGTCGACGGCGGCGCGTGCCCGGTCTGCGAGCAGGTGGTCCTCCGGGTGCCGGCGGTGCCCGCGGAGTCGGCGGTGGCCCGGGCGATCCAGGCCGGCAAGGTGGCCCGGACGGCCAGCGAGGCGGCGAAGCGGGTGGTGCAGGAGCGCGACGCCGCCGCCCGCGAGCTGGACCGGGCGCTGCTGCGCGCCCGTGCCGAGCACGACCAGCTCCGGGCCCGGCTCACGGAGCTGGACACGCAGCTCGCCGACGCCGCCGCGCCGGAGACGCTGCGGGAGGCCCTGGCCGAGCACGCCCGGCTGCGCCGCGCGCTGGAGGAGGCGGCCGGCGCGGTCCGGACCGGCCGGGACGCCGCCCGCCGGGCCCGGGGCGCGCTCGACGGGGCGGAGGAGCGGCTGCGCCGCGCGTGGCGGGACTTCGACGCCACCCGGGACGGGCTGGCCCGGTTCGGCCCGCCCGCCGCCGATCGCGACGACGTGGCCGCCGCCTGGACCGCCCTCGCCGGCTGGGCCGGCGACCAGGCCGGGCGGCGGCGGGCGGACCGGGACGGGCTGGTCGCCGCGGTCGACGCGGCGCAGGCCGCGGCCGGCGAGGTCGAGGAGCGGATCGCCGGGCTGTTCACCGCCGCCGGGCTGGACGGGGCGGGCGACCCGCTGCGGGACGCGGCGGTGGCGGTGGAGCGGGCCGAGGCGGAGCTGCGCCGGCTGGAGGAGCGCCGCGAGCAGGCCGCCGAGCTGCACGAGCAGCGGGCCGGGCACGAGCGGGAGGCCCGGGTCGCCCGGGCCCTGGCCGGGCACCTGCGGGCCAACAACTTCGAGCGCTGGCTGCTGGCCGAGGCGCTGGACCTGCTGGTCGACGGCGCGTCGCGGATCCTGCGCGAACTCTCCAACGGCCAGTACGACCTGGTGCACGACAAGGGCGAGTTCTTCGTCGTCGACCACCACGACGCCGGGCTGCGCCGGGGCGTGCGCACGCTGTCGGGCGGGGAGACGTTCCAGGCCTCGCTGGCGCTGGCCCTCGCGCTCTCCGAGCAGCTCGCCGGCATGTCCACCACCGCGGCCAGCCTGGAGTCGATCGTCCTCGACGAGGGCTTCGGCACCCTGGACGCGGCCACCCTGGACACCGTCGCGGCGACCCTGGAAAATCTGGCCGCCCGGGGCGACCGGATGGTCGGCGTGGTCACCCACGTGCCGGCGCTCGCCGAGCGGATCCCGGTCCGCTTCGAGGTCCGCAAGGACGCGCGTACCGCCCGGGTGGAACGGACCGGCCTGTGAGTCAGCCTCGGTTCTTCGTCGACGCGTGGGACCCGGCGTACGGGGCGTCGTTCGAGGCGGCCGGCGGGGGCGGGCCGGCGGCGCCGAGCAGCGCCCAGGTCGACGCCGACGTCGAGCTGCCGGCCACCGACTGGCGGGCCGTCGGGGCCCGGCCGGACCTGGCCGCGCCGGACGTGGTGCTGCTGGTCGACGGGGTGCGCCGGATCGACGCCAGCGTCTGGACGGCCGAGGACGACGGCGGCTCGTACCCGGGCATCGCCGCCTCGTACGCCGCCGGGGTGGTCCGCTGCGACCTGGACCGCGGCGCGGCGGAGCTGGCCGGGGCGAAGGTGGGTCGAGGGCTGTTCACCGCCAGCCCGTCCATGCAGGACGTGCTGGCCGGCTCGATCCGCTACCCGGTGCACCGGGTCGGCGGCACCGGTGAGCTGAGCAAGCTGCCGGCCGCGGTGCAGGCGCCGCTGACCGCGCTGGAGGTGGCCGTCTCCGACGCGGTACGCACCGACGGTGACCTGCTGGTGGTGGACGGGCCGCTGCGCAGCCGCCGCAACCTGCCCCGCACCCTCGGCTACATCAAGACCCAGCACAGCCAGTACCTGGACGCCCGGCTGACGGCGGTGGTCACCGGGCTCGCGCCGGGCCAGCGCTGCCCGGTCTTCCGGCTGGGCACCGCGTGGGGCGGCTACTCCTGGTACCTGCGGCTGCCGGTCGCCGGCGGCGCGCCCTGGGCGGGCATCGTCCGGATGGAGTGCTCGGCCGAGTTGACCGAGGCCGAGGCGATCGAGCTGGCGGACCTCTCCCTGGTCACCCTCCCCCGGTTCGCCTCCAGCCCGTACAAGGACCCGCGCGCCCCGCAGAACCTGATCCCGATCGCCGGCCTGGAACGCCGGCTGCGCGGGCTGCTCGGCGACGCCCGCCTGCTGCACCGGGTGCTGACCGGGGCGGCCCGGGGGATCCGCCGCTGATGGGCCGCCGGCGCGGCGCCGACCGGGTGGTCGAGCAGGTCGACACCGGGCGGGCCGAGCTGGCGCCGGACCCGGACCGGGCGGGCTCCTGGACGCTGCTGCTCGACGGCGCCCCGCAGTCGCACGTGGACCTGACCGACCCGACGCACCTGGAGTTCGAGTACGTGCGCCGGCTGGCCGCCGCAATCGACCTGGTCGCCCCGCCCGGCGCCCCGCTGCGGGTGCTGCACCTGGGCGGCGGCGCGCTGACCCTGCCACGCTACGTGACCGCGACCCGGCCCGGTTCCACCCAGCGGGTGTCCGAGGTGGACGGCGCGCTGGTGGACCTGGTCCGCCGGGCGCTGCCCTGGCCGAACGACCCGCGGCTGCGGGTCCGGGTGGCCGACGCCCGGGCCACGCTGACGTCGAGCCGGGACGCCAGCTACGACGTGGTGGTGGCCGATGTCTTCGCGGGCGCCCGCACCCCGGCCCACCTGACCTCGGTGGAGTACGCGGCCGAGGTGGCCCGGGTGCTCCGGCCGGACGGGTCCTACCTGGCCAACATCGCCGACGGCCCGCCGCTGCGGCACGCCCGCGCCCAGGTCGCCACGGTGCGCACGGTGCTGCCCCGGGCCTGCCTGATAGGCGACGCGGCGGTGCTGCGCGGCCGGCGCTACGGCAACCTGGTGCTGGTCGCGTCCCGGGTCGAGCCGCCGGTGCCGGAGCTGACCCGGCGGGCCGCCGGGGACTGGTTCCCCGGCCGGGTGCTGGCCGGCGGTGAGCTGGACCGGTTCGCCGGGGGCGCCCCGGTGGTCGGGGACGCGGACGCCACCGACTCCACCCCGCCGCCGCCCGGAACTTTTTCCGTGCGTCGTTGATCCGCTCGGCTGACCGCTCCGTATCACCGGGCGGCCACGCCCGTGGGGGCCGGCTGATGTCATCGGACACCCGGAGGTCTGCATGCATGCGGTGGCGGCCGGCTGGCACGGCGATGCGGCGAGGCCCGAGTGGATGTTCGCCCGGGCGGAGCCCCAGTCGCGCGCGTCCAGGTCGGGCCGCGGGGTCGACGCCCGGTCCGGGGATCGCCAGAATGACCCGGTGACGCCGCGACCGGCGCCCGGGCGCCACGCGGCGTCCACCGAGGCCAGTCACTCCGACCAGCTGATCCGGCTGCTCTACGCGGAGCACGCGGGGCCGCTGCTGATGTTCGTGATGCGGCTGACCGGCGGTGACCGCCAGCGCGCCGAGGACATCGTGCAGGAGACGCTGCTGCGGGCCTGGCGCAACGCGCACCGGCTGGGCGTCCAGGGCCAGGGCTCGCTGCGCCCGTGGCTGGTCACGGTGGCCCGGCGGATCGCCATCGACGAGCACCGCAGCGAGCAGGCCCGCCCGGCGGAGACGTACGACCGGGACCTGACCGCGTTCGCCGAGGCGGACAGCACCGACCGGGTGCTGCGCACGATGACGGTGGCCGACGCGCTGCGTACCCTGAGCCAGTCCCACCGGGAGATCCTGGTGGCGACGTACTTCCGGGGGCGTACCGTGCCCGAGGCGGCCGAGGAGCTGGGCCTTCCGCTCGGCACCGCGAAGTCGCGCGTCTACTACGCGCTGCGCGCCCTGCGCACGGCTCTGCAGGAGAGGGGGGTGACCGAATGAGCCGGGCAGACCACATGGACGTCGCCGCGTACGCGCTCGGCGTGCTGGATCCGCAGGACGCGGAGCGGTTCGAGGAGCACCTCGCCACCTGTTGGGCGTGCGCCGCGGAGCTGGAGACGATGGTCCCCGTGGTGGGGCTGCTCTCCGGCATCGACGGCGAGACGATGACGGCGCTGGAGCAGACCCACACGGACCCCGCCCTGCTGGACCGGACGCTGATGGCGGTCCGCCGGGACCGGCGGCGGACCCGGCTGCGGCAGCTCCTGGTGGCGGCGGCGGCCGTGGTGGCCTTCGGCGCGTTGACCGGGGTCGGCTTCGCCACGGTCTTCCACGACGACCGGCAGTTCCAGCAGGCCGACCCGGCACCGACAGTGCCCACCGCCGCCCCCTCACCCGAG
Source organism: Micromonospora sp. NPDC051924 (assembly GCF_055586005.1). Classification (NCBI taxonomy): domain Bacteria; kingdom Bacillati; phylum Actinomycetota; class Actinomycetes; order Micromonosporales; family Micromonosporaceae; genus Micromonospora; species Micromonospora sp. NPDC051924. The sequence goes on along the minus strand of NZ_JBVJJA010000002.1, from coordinate 171,028 downwards.
CCGAGCGGCACGGGTATCGGGATCGGCGGTCCCGAGCCGATTCCGGGCGAGCAGCACGACGCCACCGACCCGGGCACCGGCGTGGAGACCACCATGTTCCTGGTCACCAAGGAGTACGGCACCGAGGTCAACGTGCGGCTCACCAAGCTGCCCGGCCCGCGTACCTGCCGGCTGGTGGTGGTCCGGAAGAACAACACCAGCGAGGTGGTCTCCACCTGGTCGGTGCCCGGCGGCGGCTACGGGACGAGCACCAACCAACTGCCCCTCGAGCTGACCGCGTCCACCGCCGCCACCCGGGACGACATCGCGAAGATCCAGGTGCAGTCGGTCGACGCGAACGGCGTCGCCACCCCACTGGTGACGGTGGCCGACCTCTGATCCGCCGCACCGCCGGCGCCGGGCAGCGACACCCCGGCGCCGTTCCGGCATGTCCGGACGGGATGGCCCGACGTGCACCCGCACGTGCCGGCGGCCGGAACGGTTCAACCAGTCCACTGTGAAATGGGTCACCCTTCTCCCTTCAACCTTGACAGCGCGCTGCCCGTACTACTCGACGAACTGCCAAGACTGAGGAGGGCACGTGGCACACCTGAAGCGGACGACCGTCATCGTCGCGAGCGCGATGGTCGCACTAACGGCCTGCGCCCCCGCGGGCTACGACGGGGCGAACTCGAGCGCGGCCGAGCCGGTCGCCGTCGCCGCGGCCGAACCCACCGCGACGGCCGAGCCGGAGGCCTCCGCGACCGCGGACGCCCCGAGCACCGACCAGGGCGCACCCTCGGCCGACGTACAGCTCACCGACCAGTTGATCGGCAAGAAGGTCCCCCGGATGGGCAACGTCGTCACCGACCAGGACGGCTGGGTCCTCTACCGCTTCGACAAGGACTCGGCCGACCCGCCGCAGTCCAACTGCGTGGACAAGTGCGCCCAGGTCTGGCCGCCCGCGCTGACCGACGGCAACCCTCAGCTGCAGGGCATCTCCGACGACAAGGTCGGCACGGTCACCCGCCAGGACGGCACCCGGCAGCTCACCATCGCGGGCTGGCCGGTCTACCGCTACATCGGTGACAAGAAGCCCGGCCAGTGGAAGGGCCAGGGGGTCGGCGGCACCTGGTGGGTGATCGACCAGAACGGCAAGAAGAACCTGACCTGCGTGCCCACCGGCACCCCGAAGCCGGTCGCCCCGCCGGCCAGCGGTGACTCGGGCGGCTCGGACGGCGGCGGCTACTCCTACTGACGCCGCAGGGACACGGTGGCCGGTCGCAGCCGGGGAGGGCGCGGCCGGCCACCGTCGTGAACCCGGACGCCGGGCGCACCGGCAGCGCCCGGCGTCCGGCGCGCGCCGCCTCGTGGCAGAGTGTCCGGGTGACCTCCCCCGCCGCCCGCCGGACGGTGCGCCCTCCGGCCGGCTACCGACTGGCCGCGTCGGTACGCGGGCTCACCTTCAGCCCGTACGATCCGTGCGCCCGGGTCGCCGCCGGCACCTTCTGGTGGGCCAGCCGCACCCCTGCCGGGCCGGCCACCCTCGCGCTGCGGCCCGAGGCGGGCGAACTGGTCGCCGAGGGGTACGGGCCCGGCGCGGACTGGGTGGTCGACCGGGCCGACGCGGTGGCCGGGCTGCGCGACGACCTCACCGGCTTCACCGAGCTCGCGGCCGCGCATCCCCTCGTCGCCCGGCTGGCCCGCGAGCACCACGGCCTGCGGATGCCGGCCACCGGGCTGGTCTTCCCCCGGGTGCTGCGGGCCGTCTTCGAGCAGAAGGTCACCGGCAAGGAGGCCTACCGGGCGTATGCGGCGACCGTCCGGCACTTCCGGGAGCCGGCACCCGGTCCGCTGCAACCGCTGCTGCTCCCGCCCACGGCGGCGGCCGTGGCGGCCACCCCGTACTGGGTCTTCCACCCGTTCGGCGTGGAGCAGCGGCGGGCCGACACGCTGCGCCGCGCGGCCGCCGTCGCGGACCGGCTGGAACGCTGCGCCGACGCCGCGGAGGCCACCCGCCGGCTCACCGCGATCCCCGGCATCGGGCCGTGGACCGCCGCCGAGGTGGTCCGCGTCGCGTACGGCGACCCGGACGCGGTCAGCGTCGGCGACTACCACATCCCCAACACGGTGGCCTGGGCGCTCGCCGGGGAACCGCGCGGCGACGACGCCCGGATGCTGACCCTGCTGGAGCCGTTCCGGGGCCACCGGGGGCGGGTCTGCCTCCTGCTGGAGGCCGCCGGCATCCAGGCGCCCCGGTACGGCCCCCGGGCGAGTATCCGCTCCTTCGCCGCCTACTGACCGGCGCAGATCCGGCGCAGCGTACGCCCCAGCCACCAGGCGTAGCCGGCCTGGACGACCCGGGTGAGCGGCCCGGCGGCGCGGGTGTACCAGCGGGCCGGCCGACTGAACGCGGTCACCTCGAAGAAGATCCCGTCCGCCGACCGGCGGACCAGGAACGCCTCCTCGCCGATCTCCGGGTGCCCGGGCAACGTGCCGTACCCGAAGCCGGCACGGTCCGGCTCGTCCAGTGCCCAGACCACCTCGGTGGGCCCCCAGATCCGCAGCGGCCCGAGCCCGAGGCCCGGGGTGACCCGCACGCCCGCGTCGGCGCGCGGCGCGTCGGTGCGCATCACCACCCCGGCCGCCCGGTGCAGCCGCCAGCCGAGCACCGCGTCCGCCGCGTCCGGGAAGCAGCCGTCCGGCAGCCGAACCCGGTGGCGCAGGTGGTGGTAGCCGGCCGGCAGGCGTCCGTCGCGGGTCGCCCCCACCTCGGCGTACGTCAGCTCGGGCACGGCCACCTCCTCGCGCGGGACACCGCCAGGTTACGGCCGCGAGCGGTGGCCCGCCCGACGCCGGCGCGGCGGGTTGTGGTGGGCTTGCCGGGTGACCGATCAGGTGACCATCGCTTCGGCCGGGGTCGCGGACGCCGGCGAGATCCTCACCGTGCAGCGTGCCGCGTACCTGGTGGAGGCGCAGCGCTACGCCGATCCGTTCCTGCCCCCGCTGACCGAGACCCTGGACGAGGTCCGCGCCGCCCTGGCCGGCCCGACCGTGGTGCTGGCCGCCCGGCTCGGGTCCCGCCTCGTCGGCTCGGTACGCGCCCGGATCGACGGCGACACCGCGCACGTCGGCCGGCTCGCCGTGGCCCCCGACCAGCAGGGCCGGGGCGTCGGCGGCCAGCTGCTCACCGCGATCGAGACGGCCTGCGCCGGCCGGGTGACCCGGTTCGCGCTGTTCACCGGTGCGCAGAGCGCGGCGAACCTGGGCCTGTACGCGCGGCGTGGCTACCGGGTGGTGGCGCACCGGCCGGACGAGAACGGCAACGGCCTGGCGGTGCTGGAGAAGACGCTCGACACGCCGGCCCGCCCGCACGCCTGACCGCCCCGACGCCCGGCTCCCGGCTCGAAACGGATCTCGTCGCCCGACCGGCGCTCCGGCGGTCAGCCCTGCTCGCAGCGGCGCTTGAGCCCGTCGGCCTCCTGCCGCAGGTAGCCGCGAATGGTCCGGCCGATGAGCAGCCCGACCAGCCAGGCGAGCGGGCCGGTCTGCGCCATCACCAGCTCGGCGCGGACCCGGCCGTCGGGCAGCGGGACCACCCGGTGCTCGCCCCGGCTGTGCACGCCCGGACTGTCGGACGCCCAGACGAAGACACGCGGCGGGTCGATCTCGGTGACCCGCCAGATCGCGGGTCGCAGCCGGGGCTGCTCCAGCCGGGCGGACGAACCGAGAGTGAACGGCCCGGGTTCCAGCCGGCGCGCGGCGGTCACCGAGGGGGTCCACTCCGGCCAGCTCTCCACATCGGTCTGCACCGCCCAGACCCGGTCGGCGTCGGCGGTGATCTCGACGGACTCGACGAACCGCATCGGAACTCCCTCCCCCGTGCTCCAGGGTCAGGCTACGCCCGGGATCGACGCCCGGTGATCCCGCGGCGGGTCGGGTTGGCGTCGCGTCAGGCGGCCTCGCGGAGGTCGGCCAGGCCGACCGGGGCGTGCCGGCGGAGCAGCTCCTCCAGCTCGGCCACGGAGCCGACCTCGCCGATGACGTTGGCGCCACCGCCGTGCTCCGGGCGGTAGCGGTGCACCAGCCGGTAGCGGTACCGCCCCCGGATCAGCTGCACGCTGACCCGCCAGCGTCCGCAACACCCGCAGATCCACTCCGGCACGCCGCGAACGGTAACGCTGAGCTGGGGTTTCACCATCCGGGCGGCGAGGACGAACGGGCCGGTGCGGGGACACGCCGCCCGGCACCGGCGGTGATCTGCCTCACGACTGTCGGTGGCGTCTGATTGACTGGTCGCCGTGGACCTGCCGATCAATCCGCCGGTCGAGCCGATGCTGGCCAAGAGCGTGCCCCAGCTTCCCACCGCGCCCGGCATGACGTACGAGCCGAAGTGGGACGGCTTCCGCTGCATCGTCTTCCGGAACGGGGACGAGGTCGAGCTGGCCAGCCGGGGCGGCAAGACGATGACCCGCTACTTCCCCGAGGTCGTCGCGCAGGCGCGCCGCCAGCTCCCGCCGCGCTGCGCGGTCGACGGCGAGCTGATCGTGATCCGCCGCGACGGCCCGGGCGGCCAGCCCCGGCTCGACTTCGAGCTGCTCGCCCAGCGCATCCATCCGGCCGCTTCGCGGGTGAAGCTGCTCGCCGAGACCACCCCGGCCGACTTCGTCGCCTTCGACCTGCTCGCCCTCGACGACGAGCTGCTCACCGACCGGCCCTATCCGGAGCGCCGGGCCGCGCTGGAGAAGGCGCTGGCCAACGTCCGTCCGCCGGTGCACGTCACCCAGATCACCACCGACCCGGAGACGGCCCGGCGCTGGTTCGACGTCTTCGAGGGCGCCGGGCTGGACGGCCTCATCGTCAAGCCGGCCGACCTGCCGTACGAGCCGGGCAAGCGACTGATGTTCAAGGTCAAGCACGCCCGCACCGCCGACGTGGTGGTGGCCGGCTTCCGCTGGCACAAGTCCGGTCCGGTGGTCGGCTCGCTGCTGCTCGGCCTCTACGACGACGCCGGGGTGCTGCACCACATCGGGGTCAGCTCCTCGTTCACCGCCGCCCGCCGCAAGGAGCTGCTGGACGAGCTGGCGCCGTACCGCGACGTCGACGGCGACCACCCGTGGGTGCACGGCGACCACGAGCGCGGGCAGCGCATCCCCGGCGGGGTGAGCCGGTGGACCGGCACGAAGAACCTCGAATGGGAGCCGCTGCGCCCCGAGCTGGTGGCCGAGGTCGGCTACGACGCGATGGAGGGCGACCGGCTGCGGCACACCGCCCAGTTCGTCCGCTGGCGTCCCGACCGCGATCCGCGCTCCTGCCGCTACGACCAGCTCGAGCGCCCGATCCGGTACGACGTGGACCAGGTGCTGCGCGGGGACCCGGCGGCGACCGTCGGCGGCGGGGAGGGCCGGGCGTAGCCTGGCCGTCGACACGATCATGGAAGGCGCCCACGTGACCCGCTTCTCCGACCGGATCCGCCGGGCCCGGCCCGCGCTGGCCGGGTTCGCCGCGGCGGTGGTGCTCACCGCCGGCTGCACCCTGCCGGTGATCGCCCCGCGCACCGCGGGCCAGGGCGAGGCCGCTCCGCCGGGCACCGCCCCGAGCTGGCGCGCCTGCCCGGAGGTCCCCGACGAGCTGGTCGGCCGGGGCGCGCAGGGCATGCGCTACGAGTGCGCCCGGATCGCCGTACCCCGGAACTGGGGCAACGGCGCGGCGACCGGCGCGACGGCCGGGCCCGGCAGCGGGGAGACCTTCGAGATCGCGCTGATCCGGATCCGGTCGGAGCGGCAGCACGACCGGATCGGATCGCTGGTGGTCAACCCCGGCGGTCCCGGCGCCTCCGGCGTGGACACCGCCGTCTACCTCTCCTTCGGCTCCGGGTTCGGCGGCCTGCCGGCCGCGGTGACCGACCGGTTCGACATCATCGGCTTCGATCCGCGCGGGGTGGCCCGGTCCAGCCCGGTGAAGTGCATCTCCGACGCCGACCTGGACGCCAGCTTCGGCTACGACCCGGATCCGCAGAGCCAGGCGTCGTTCGACGGCTTCGCCGACCTCAACCAGCGGATCGGCCGGCGGTGCGGCGACAAGTACGGCGACCAGCTCCCGCTCTACGGCACCGAGCAGGCGGCCCGGGACATGGACGCGGTACGCGCGGCGGTGGGCGACGAGAAGCTGACCTACCTCGGCTACTCGTACGGCACCCTGCTCGGCGCCACCTACGCCCAGCTCTACCCGCAGCGGGTCCGGGCGCTGGTGCTGGACGGCGCGGTGGACCCGCAGCAGAAGCTGATCGCCGGGTCCGAGAGCCAGGCGAAGGGCTTCGAGCGGGCGTTCGACAACTTCGCCCGCTGGTGCGGGGCGAACGCCGGCCGGTGCCCGATCGCGCCGGACGCCCGGGGCGCGGTCGTCTCCGCCATCGACAAGGCCAACGTCTCCCCGGTGCGCGGCAAGGACGGCCGGGAGGCCACCGCGGGCTGGGTGTTCTACGCGGTGATCTCCTCCCTCTACACGGAGACGGGCTGGCAGGATCTGGCCCGGTCGATCGACTCGTTGCAGGGCGGCGACCCGACCGGGGTGTTCAAGCTCGCCGACGCGTACGCGGGCCGCGAGGAGAACGGGCACTACTCGAACCTGTTCGACGCCAACATGGCGGTGAACTGCGCGGACGAGACGGAGAAGCCGTCGATGACGCAGATCCGCCAGCTCCAGTCGCAGTGGCGGGCGAAGTACCCGCTCTTCGGTCCGGCCCTGGCCGTCGGGATGCTCGGCTGCGTGCAGTGGCCCGGCGGGCGCGACCCGTACCCGACCGGCAAGGCGGCCGGCGCGCCACCGATCGTGGTGGTCGGCACCACCGGCGACCCGGCGACACCGTACGAGCAGACCGCCGCGCTCGCCTCGATGCTGGGCGTCGGCCGGGTGCTCACCTGGGAGGGCGAGGGGCACACCGCGTACCCCCAGACCGCCTGCGTGACGAACGCGGTCGACGCGTACCTGATCTCGCTCGCCGTCCCCCGGGAGGGGCTGCGCTGCCCCGCCCGGTGACGGTGCGCGGGCCGGTCAGCCGGCCGGCGGTTGCGTTCGAGCCGACCGGCGGCTCACCGTCGCCGTCGGCGGCGACGCCGGTCCCAGAGCGGTTCGCCGCTGCCCGGCCCGCGCAGCGGCTGGCGGCGCTCCGGCTCGGGCACCTCGATGCCCTGCCGGGCCGCCATCTCCTCCACCAGCGCTCGCAGCAGCCGCACGTCGGCCTTCAGCTCCTCCTGCTCGTCGTGCTCGAAGGCGTCGTCGTCGACGATGAGCCGGCTCGCGAAGTGCGCGGTGATCAGCGGGATCACCAGCAGCACCATGGTGGAGATGAGCAGCGCGGCGAGGAACCGGCCGGCGAAGGTGGTCGGCGAGATGTCGCCGTAGCCGACCGTGGAGGCGGTCACCACCGCCCACCAGACGGAGTCGGCGGCGCTCTTGTGCTCGGCGTGGCTGTAGAGGATGCCCGCCACCACGATCATCAGCAGGTACGAGACGATCAGGGTCCGCGGCGAGTTGGCGAACCAGACCAGCCCCCGGTAGATCCAGCGGAACGGCAGCAGCAGACGTCCATGGCGACATGCTGCCGGGTGCGGGCAAGTGCCGCCCGGACATCGCCGGCCGCCACTGTGTCAGGCTGCCGGCATGACCGACGTGTTCTTCCGGGAGGCGGTCCGCGCGGACCTGCCCGCCGTCATCGCCCTGCTCGCCGACGACGTGCTGGGCAAGGCCCGCGACTTCGCCGAGGTGGACGAGGCGTACGAGAAGGCGTTCGCGGACATCACCGCCGACCCGCGCAACCACCTGGTGGTCGCCGACCGGGGCGGTGAGCTGGTCGGGTGCATGCAGATCACCGACATCCCGGGGCTCGGCCGGCACGGCGCCGAGCGGTCCCTGATCGAGTCGGTCCGGGTCCGCTCGGACCTGCGCGGGCAGGGGCTGGGCCGGGAGATGATGACGTGGGCGATCGACCGGGCCCGCGCGCGAGGCTGCGCGCTGGTGCAGCTCACCACCGACAAGAGCCGCGCCGACGCGCATCGCTTCTATCGCAACCTCGGCTTCGTGGCCAGCCACGAGGGGATGAAGCTGGCCCTCTGAGGCGGCGCTCCCCCGCGGCGGGGAGCCGGTTCCCCGCCGGGCGGGAGGGCCGGGACCGGCCACCGGGCCAGGCTGGACGGGCAGCCGAGGAGGATCATCATGCCCGTCACCGCCGTACCCACCGGCCGGCCCGCCCCCGCCTGGGCGGTCCGCGTCGCCCACCTGGTCCCGCTGGTCGTGCTCCCCTCCGGCCTGTGGCGGATCGCCCTCGTCGCCGGCGTGCCGATCGGGGCGTCGGCGCACGGCGCGCCGTTCCGCCCCGGGCTCGGGGAGAGCGCCTACATCGTCTCGCTGAGTCTGGTGTCGGAGGGGCTGGCGCTGCTCTCGCTGGGCCTGGTCCGCCCGTGGGGCGAGGTGTTCCCCCGGTGGCTGCCGCTGCTCGGTGGCCGGCGGGTGCCGCCGCCGTTCGCGGTCACCGTCGCCACCGCCGGCGCCGTCGCGGTCACCCTGATCTGGGGGTACGCGGCCTGGGGCGTCGTCGTGCGCGGCAACGACCTGGGCTTCACCGCGCCCGGCTTCGCCCTCCTGGTGGCCTGCTACCTCCCCCTGCTCCTCTGGGGCCCCCTCCTGCTCACCCTGACGACCGCCTACCACCACCGCCACTCCCGCCCCCGGCGCCGTGACGCCGGGGCGGGGCGGGGGGTCAGTCCGTGAGGAGACGGCCGTCACGGAGGGTGAGGGTGCGGTCGGCCATCTCGATCAGGGCCGGGTCGTGCGTGGCCACCAGGGCGGTCATGCCCTTCGCGTGCACCACGGCCCGGAGCAGATCCATGATGGAGCGGCCGGTCTCCGAGTCGAGCTGGCCGGTCGGCTCGTCGGCGATGAGCAGGTCCGGCTCGTTCGCCAGGGCCCGGGCCACGGCGACCCGCTGCTGCTGCCCGCCGGAGAGCTCGTACGGGCGTTGCAGGGCGTGCCCGCCCAGCCCGACCAGTTCCAGCAGCACGGCGACCCGCTGCTCCCGCTCCCCGGCCGGCACCTTGGCCAGCCGCAGCGGCACCCCGACGTTCTCCGCCGCCGACAGGATCGGCACCAGGCCGAAGGTCTGGAAGACGAAGCCCACGGTCCCCCGGCGCAGCGCCAGCAGCTCCCGCTCGCTCGCCGCGGTCACCTCGTGCCCGGCCACCCGGATCCGGCCGGTGTCCGGCCGGTCCAGCCCGCCGACCAGGTTCAGCAGGGTGGTCTTGCCGGCACCGGAGCGGCCCCGGACGGCGACCAGCTCGCCCCGACCGGCCGAGAAGGAGACGTCCCGGACCGCGTGCACGGCGTGCTCGCCCCTGCCGAAGGTCCGGCTCACCCCCTCCACGCGGACCACCTCGTCGGTGGTGGCGACCCGGACCGGTGCCACGGAAAGCTGCTCGCTCATGACTGGTTCTCCTCGGCGTGCGCCCGGTCGCCGGGCCGCACCTCGACGTGGTCGGGTTCCAGGTTGAGCCGGACCCGGTCGCGCAGCGACAGCGAGTCCACGAAGGACGCCGGCAGCTGCATCCGGCCGGTCCGGTCGAGCACCGCGTACTCCTCCGAGACCAGCTCGGTGCTGCCGTCGGCGGTGATCCGGGCGGTCCGGCGTACCTCCGAGGAGGTCCGGCCGTCGCGGATGGCGACGGTCCGGCGGACCTGGCCGGCGACGGCGTGGTCGTGGGTGACCACCACGATGGTGACGCCCAGCTCGGCGTTGATGGTCCGCAGCGCCGCGAACACCTCGGCCCCGGTCGCCTCGTCCAGTTCGCCGGTCGGCTCGTCGGCGAAGAGCACCTCCGGATCGTTGGCCACCGCCACGGCGACCGCGCAGCGCTGCTGCTCGCCGCCGCTCATCTGGCTCGGCTTCCGGTCCGCGCAGTAGCCGACGCCGATCAGGTCGAGCAGCTCGCGCGCCCGGTCCCGGCGGGCCCGCCGGGACCGCCGGCCGGCGAGCTTCATCGGCAGCTCCACGTTCTCCACCGCGGTCAGGTACGGCAGCAGGTTGCGGCCGGTCTGCTGCCAGACGAAGCCGACCACCTGCCGCCGGTAGCTCAGGCGCCGCGCGGCGGAGAGGTTGAGCAGGTCGTACTCCGCCACCCGGGCGATGCCTGCGGTCGGAGTGTCGAGCCCGGAGAGGATGTTCAGCAGGGTGGACTTCCCGGACCCGGAGGCGCCGACGATCGCCAACAGCTCGCCCCGGTCGATGACCAGGTCGAGCCCTTGCAGGGCGACCACCTCCACCCCCTCGGTCTTGAAGATGCGGACCAGGCCGTCGCACACGATGTGCCCACGCAGCCGGTCCTGGCCTCCGGCCCGCTCAGCGGCGCGCTGGGCAGCCCGGCGCTGCAGGGCGGCGAGATCCGGCACGACGGGGGTCTCTGCGGTTGCGGTCATCAGCTCTCCTCTCCGAGCCGGAGCACCTCGCCGAGGCGCAGCCGGCGGTTGTTCAGGGCCTCGACGGCGACGGCGAAGCCGAGGGCGACCGCCCCGAGCGCGACGACCCCGGCGACCAGGCGGGGCTCGAACGCCACCCGGACGGGGGCGCCGCTGGTGAAGGTCGACAGGCCGAGCACGGGGGTGAGCAGCAGCGGCAGCAGCGCCCCGACCAGCGCGCCGGTGAGCACCGACACGCTGACCACCGGGCCGAGCTCCACGAGCAACAGTCCCCGCCACTGCCGGCGGGACAGGCCGAGGGTGCGCAGCCGGGACAACACCTGACCCCGGGCCCGGGCCCCGGCCAGCACCACGAACGCGATCGCCAGCAGGCCCAGTGCCGTCCCCGCGGCGGCCCCGGCGGCGAAGCCGAAGACCAGAACCGCGTTCGCGCTGCCTTCGCCCAGCTGCCGCCGGGTCTCCGCCCAGGTGAGGACCTCCACCTCGCGAGACCGCTCCTGGCCCGCGACCGTCCCGTCCTTCTGGAATCGGGACTGACCGGCGTTACCCGCTTGGCGCAACTGCTCGACGTCGAGGTCGTCGCCGGCGACCAGGAAACCGGTCGGCACGGCCTCGTATGCGTGCCGGGGCACGGACTGCCAGGGCAGGATGACGAACCGGGTGCTCTCCGCGCGAAGCATCGGGAAGCTCTCCGCCCGCTCGGCCACCCGGAACTCGTACCGCTGACCCTGCACCGTGACGAAGGCCGAGCGCTCCAGGCCGGCGGCGGCCAGGTCGCCGGCCACCGCTGGGGAGACCACCGCGGGCAGCGGGCCTGGCTGCGCGCCGGAGCTGAGCAGCGCCGTGGGCACGCTCATGCCGATCCCGGCCTCGCGGAGCACCCGGGCCATGGCTGGCCCGTCGACCAGCACAACGCTGACCTCGCCGAGTCGGGGATCCGTGCCGATCGCATCCTTGGACAGGCGCTGGCCCGCCTCCGTCAGCACTGGAGCGGCTGCGCGTACCCCGGGCAGCCGTTCCAGCTCGGCGCCGGTGTCCGGCGCGATCCGTTCGCCCTGGATCAGTGCGTCGGCGGGCACCCGCCGGCTGGCTACCTCGTCCCGGCTCGTTTCGATGCCGACGGCGACGACTGCGCAGAATGCCGCGGTCGCGACGGCCAGCACGACGACCACGAGCGGGGTGGTGAACACAGCCCGACCGGCACGCGCGGTGCCCAGGAAGGCGACACTGCCCCGCGTCCGGGCGGCGAGCCGGCTGACCAGCCGCAGCGGCCACGGGTAGAGCCGTACGGCCAGCACCGCTGCGCCGACGGAGAGCAGCACCGGGACCGAGACCAGCAGCGGATCGATCTCACCGGGGACGAGGCCGCGGCGGCGCAGCAACACGACCGCGAGCACGGCGAGCAGCAACAGGGCCGCCTCCCCGGTGATCCGACGCGCGGAGGGGCGCAACCTGATCAGGTCGCGCCGCCCGGCGACACCGATCGGTGCGGCGAGCGTCGCCACCGGCAGCACCAGCGTGACCAGGATGGCCGCGACCACGCCGATCGCCGCGGTATCGCCGGGCGACCCGGGCGCCAGGTTTCCGAGGAGCCAACCGAACGCGCCGGCGGGCACCATCACCAGCAGCGACTCGGCGAGGCTACGGCGGGCTCCGGCGGTGGCCGTGCCGCCCCGGGCACGCAGCAGGGTGAGCTCGGTCCGGCGCCGGCGGACGGTCAGGCCGGCGGCCAGCACGACCAGCCCGGCCAGGGCCGCCAGCACGCCGGCCGCGATCACCGCGAGGACCGTACGGGCGGCGGCTACCGCCCCCATGAACTGCCGCAACGGAATGTCGAGGCCCTGGACAAAAGTGAAGCCCTGCGCACGCTGACTCATCCGCTGAAAGCTGTCGATGAGCCCGGGCACGTCGCGAGCATCGATGCCGTCGGCGACCAACCGGTAGCGCCAACCGAACCGCAGGCCCCAGCCGTTGTCGGAAAGGCGGTCCAGCGCCCCGCGGTCGACGACCCCGAGGGCGATGAACGGCTGAGCGTCCCCCTCCGGCTCGACCACGTGCAGGATCGAGGGCAGGCCCTGCCAGATGCCGTCCGCGCGCTCACGGGGTTCGAAAACGCCCACCACGGAGATCGGTGCGGGATCCGGAACGGCCTCCGCCATCTCCGACGAATAGGCCGCGCCGCCCTCACCCGGTGGTTTCCTGGCGAGCGTCAGCTGGCTGCCGACCCGCAGATTCAGCTTGCGGGCAACCTCGGCGGCCAGTGCCACCTGCACCGGCTGATCGGCCCGCGCCCCCGGGTCGGGCCAGCGCCCCTCGGTCAGGGTGCCGGCCTCCGCGATCCCCGGCATGCTTCGGAGTCCGAGGTCGACCAGGAGGTTCTTCGCCGCCAGATCCCGGCCCTGGACCCGGCCGGGGTCGGTCTCCGCGGTGAACCACCGCTCGTCGACCAGCCGCCGCACGTCCGGCGGCATCTCGTTCTGCTTCCTCGGCAGGTCGGCCTCGAACGCGTGCATCAACGAGGTGCCGTTTCCGGCGCTGAAGACCGGATCGGCGGTCGTGTACGTCAGGTCCCGCTTCTCGGCCGGCTGGCTGGCCAGCAACGTCCGCAGGCCCTGATCGGTGCGCCAGTTCACCAGCCGAGGCACCGCGCTGATCAACAGCATGACGACCATCGCCAGCGCCGCGAGCAGCAGGAACTGTCCGCCGTACGCCCGAACCCGGCGGGCGGCCGCGCCGATGCTCACCTCGCTGCCTCCCCGCTCGTGCCCATCGCTCCGCTCCACCCGGTCACTGGTCTCCCCCGATTCGCAGCTGTGCCGCCGCCACCCGCTGCCGGATGCCGAGGGCGATGAACGCGCTGAAGGCCAACGCCGCCAGCAACAGGCCGACCGCGGTCAGCCCGATCGGCGCCCAGGGCAGCACGAAGGCCGCCTCCGGCACCGGTCGACTGGCCGCGGGGGTGAGGATGACCAGCGGGGCCATCGTCATGCCCACCACCGCGCCCAACAGCAACCCGACCCCGACCCCGATCCCGGCGAGGAAGGTCTGCTCGGCCAGCAGCGCCCGCGCCAACAGCAAGGGGTTGGCGCCGAGTGTGTGCAGCACGGCGAACTCCCCCAACCGGTGCCGGGCCGTCGCCCAGACGTCGACGATCAACCCGACGAGGGCCAGCAGCACCGAACCGAGCGCGGCGGCGAGGAGACCGGTCCGGGCGCCCTGCCAGTACGGGTCGAGCTCGGCGTGCTCGGCCACCTCCCACCGGTTCAGCACGGTGACGCCGGCCAGGTCGGCCGCCGCGCGGGTCGCCGCCGTCCGGCCACCGTCGTCGGCGCTCAGCCACCACTCCTGCACCGGCCGGACCGTGCCCTGGTCCCGGATCAGCCAGTCCGTCGCCGCGGGCAGGTCCAGCAGCACGCCCTCTCCGGTGGTGGACGGCACCGCGGCCACCTCGCCGACCAGCGTGACCGGCAGGGACACGCCGGAGAGTGAGAGGGTGACGGTGTCCCCGGTGTGCAGGCTCAACGCCTCGCGTACATGGGGGGTCATCAACGCGGGCACCGAGGGGTTGTCGCCGGCCGGAACCACGGCGAAGCGGGACGGGGCCTGGTACGCGAACTGGCCGCCCGGCAGGAGATCCACATTGTTCACGGCCGACAAGCCGTCGGCCTCAGCCGTGACGGTCAGTCTGCCGTTCGGCTGGCCGTTGGTCGCCGTCCACGCATCGCCGAGCTGCGCCGGTCGGGCCGTCCCGTCGGCGCCGACCAGTCGCAGGTCCGCCACCTCCAACTGGTACGCCCGCCCGGCCGCGTCACCCCCGTCGGCCTCGAATCCGGCCAGCCGAAGGCTGCCGACGTCGGGCAGCGCCACAGTGAACCGCGCCGGCCGGCCGTCGCTAGCCGTGCTCGCCACCGGCAACCGATAGGCCAGCCCGTCGGCCCGGGTCAGCAGCATCGACACGGCGATCTGATGCCTGGACACGGCCTCGCGCACCGGGGTGCGGACGGTGCCGGTGATCGACCGGGTACCGGCGGGCAGCTCGACCCCGATTGGTGCCTGCCGCGCCCGAACGAGCCGGTCGAACAGGGCCCGCGCCGGCTCGTCGGTCAGCCGCTTGTCGAGTTGCACAACCGTTGCCCCGGCCGCCGCGTCGAGGGTCACCACGGTGGCTGGCAGATCGGCGCGGCCGACCCGGATCTGGTCCCGCCAGGCCGGCAACGCTTGCCGCACGCCGGCCAGGGTCCCGAGCTCCCCCGCTCGGCCGACGGGGGCGATTCCATCGCGCTCGGTGAGCCGCAGGTCGGCACCGACGGTGTGGTTGGCCTGATCGACCAGGGACCGCTCGCCGGTGGCGATCAGCGACCAGGCCAAGGTGCTGCCACCGACGGCGAGGGCGAGCAGTAGCACCGGCCCGGCGTGTGGGCGGCGACCCGCCTGCCACATGCCGAGGATGGTCGCCGACCATAGCCTGCGGTCGATGAAGCGTTCAGCGATCCGGGTCACGGGTGGGAGCAGCCGCAAGGCCACCACCGCGCCGGCGAGCACGCCCAGCGTCGGCGCCGCGACCAGCAGTGGGTCCACTCCGAGCCGCGCGGCGACGCCGGTCACCGGCGACGAGTACTGCCGCAGCTGGGACCAGGCCAGCACCGCGAACCCGACCAGCACCAGGTCCACGCTGGCCCGCTGCACGGTGGCGGACCGGTTGGGCCGCGACCGGGCCGCCATGTCGGCGACGTACGTCCCGGCCCCGCGCAACGTCGGGGCGACCATCGCGACCAGGCAGCCGGCGGCGGTGGCCGCGGCCACCGCCCAGAGCAGGGTGGGGCTGCCGGCGGTGAGCGCCAGGCCGCTCGGACCGCCGCTGCTCACGCGCCGCAGTGCCTCCCCGGCGAGCAGCGGCCCGAGCACGGTAGCTGGCAGGACGACGAGGGTCGCCTCCCGGGCGGTGAGGCCCGCCAACTGCCGCCGTGCGGCCCCCCGAGCCCGCAACAGGGCGGTCTGGTTCCGCCGGTCCTCGTGAAGCAGCGCGGCGACCAGCACCAGCGCGTACCCGCCGAGGACGACGATCAGCAGCACAGGGGTGGTCAGCGAGGACCGCCCCACCAGGTCGGCCCGGGCAATGCGGTTGAGCAACCGGTCCATCGTGGTCACGACCTGCACGGAGGAGCCGAGCCCGGCCGCTTCGGGCACCTTGGTGACGGCATCGGTGAGCGCTTGCCGTACGTCGAGCAGTCGTCCCTTCCGGGCCGCCGCCGCAAGATCCGGCTCAACCACCCACCAGGCGGAGACCGAGCCGGGGAAGGTCGCGGCGAAGTCCGCCGGGTCGAGGACGAAGGGTCCGTAGGAGCTGTCGGAGTCCGCGGCGCTGCCCACCCCGACCCCGGGTGCCAACTGCCAGTACGGCTGCGTCGGGTCACGCGGTCGCCACGTCCCGACGAGCACCACCTCGCTGGCCCGTTCGGTGCTGCGGTCGAGCACGGGCACCCGTTCGCCGATGGTCATCCCCAGCGCGCCGGCGACCTTTTCGGGCAGCGTCACCTGCAACGGGCTCGATCCGGCGGAGGGCCAGGTGCCGGTGGCCAGCTCAGCGTGGGCGGACAGGTCGTCCAGGGTCGCGAGGTTGGCGAAGATGGGGTCGTCGTCGACTCGGACCCGCGGCCCGAGGTCGCCGGTAAGTTCTCGGCCGCCCCCGTACCGGGCGCCGGTGACGGTCACGGGAGTGCCGCCAAGGCCGGCAGCGAATCCCCGGCGGATGGCCCGATCCCGGGCGGCCAACTCGGCGGCGTCCCGACCCCCGGAACCACCGACCAGCAGGCTGCGCTCCTCGAGGGAGGCTCCGGCGAGCAGCGCCCGCTGGCCGGCCTCTACCGCTCGGCGGTTGTAATCGGAGAGCCCGGTGACCAACGCGACCGCGGCCAGGGCCGCGACCGCGGCGGCGAGCAGCAGCCCGCGTGCCTCGACGGCCCGCCTCCACACCAGCTTCATCCGACGTCCTTCCCTGCCCCCGGTGGGGCGATGCCCCAGGGAGACCTCCCGGCGGGCGGGAAAGGTTCGCACGCGTTACGTGATCGTTATCTGACACACGACCGCGGCCACCGGTCAGGCGCGGGGGCGGTCCCGGTCCTTGGAGGGCTGCACCCGCTTCGGCTCGCCCGGCATCTTCGGATATTCCGGCGGGTACGGCAGGTCGCCCTGCCCGGCGGCGGCGTCCCGCTCGGCCCACTCCAGCAGCGGGCTGATGTCCCACGGGGTGTCGTCGATGCCGGCGTGCGGGTCGCCCCGCTCGGCCAGCCGGGCCGGCACGCTGCCCAGGTGGAAGTCGTCCGGGTCGACCCGCGTCAGCTCGTCCCAGTCGACCGGGGTGGAGACGGTGGCCCGGGCGTTGGCCCGCAACGAGTACGCGCAGGCGATGGTCCGGTCCCGGGCCATCTGGTTGAAGTCGACGAAGACCCGGCTGCCCCGCTCCTCCTTCCACCAGGCGGTGGTGACCAGCTCGGGGCGGCGGCGTTCCAGCTCCCGGGCCAGCGCGATGGTGGCCCGGCGCACCTCGACGAACGTCCAGCGGGGGTGGATGCGCAGATAGACGTGGACCCCTCGGCCGCCGGAGGTCTTCGGCCAGCCGGTCGCGCCCAGCTCGTCGAGGAGGGCCCGCAGCTCGCCGGCGGCGGTCACCGCGTGGGTGAAGTCGGTGCCGGGCTGCGGGTCCAGGTCGATCCGCAGCTCGTCGGGGCGGTCGACGTCGGCGGCGCGGACCGGCCACGGGTGGAACACCACCGTGCCCATCTGCGCCGCCCAGGCCACGTGCGCGAGGTCGGCCGGGCAGAGCTCGGCGGCCTTGCGTCCGCTCGGGAAGGCGATCTCCGCGGTCCGGATCCACGGGGGTACGCCCCGGGCCGGCACCCGCTTCTGGAAGAACATCTCCCCCTCGATGCCCTCGGGGAAGCGCTGCAGGGTGGTGGGCCGGTCCCGCAGGGCGCGCGTGATCCCCTCGCCCACGGAGAGGTAGTAGTGGAAGACGTCCGCCTTGGTGAAGCCGCGCTGCGGGAAGATCACCCGGTCCGGGCTGCTGAGCCGTACGGTGTGCCCGGCGACCTCGATCTCCTCGGCCGCGGCCTTGCTGCCAGCCATTGGGCGACCATATGCGATGCCACCGACGCTCGGCGTACCGTTGACCGGTGAGTCTTTCCGAGAGCGAACTGCCCCGTACCGAGGAAGAGTGGCGGGTCCGGCTGAGCCCCGAGGAGTTCCGGGTGCTCCGCGAGGCCGGCACCGAACGGCCGTGGACCGGCGAGTACGTCGACACCAAGACCTCCGGCGTCTACCACTGCCGGGCCTGCGGGGCGGAACTGTTCCGCAGCGAGGACAAGTTCGACTCGCACTGCGGCTGGCCGAGCTTCGACGACGCCATCCCGGGCGCGGTGAAGGAGATTCCCGACAACACCCTGGGCATGCGGCGTACGGAGATCCGGTGCGCCCGCTGCGACAGCCACCTGGGGCACGTCTTCGAGGGTGAGAGCTTCACCCCGAAGGACACCCGGCACTGCGTAAACTCGATCTCCATCCGGCTGGAGCCGAAGCCGGGCTGACCGGCGGTCAGAGGCGCAGGCGGCTGCCCTGCTCGTCGATCGCGTCCGCGGAGTCGTCGTCCAGCCACACCCCGCCGGTCGCCAGGTAGCGGAACCGGTACTCACCCGGGGCCAGCCGGACGGTCACCGTACGGGTGCCGTCCCGGCGGGTCACCAGCTCGTGCCGGCCGGGCTCCCAGTCGTTGAAGCAGCCGACCACGCTCACCGTGCCGGGCGGGGTGTCCCGGGGCAGGCAGAAGGTGACCCGGGTCTGGTTGCCAAAAAGCTTGCTGCGCTTGATCACGGGGGTCCTCCGGGGTTCGAGGGCGGTCACCAGGCCTAACGCGCGACACGCCGGGGGCGACTCGCCGTCGAGCCGGATCAGGTTCGCCGGTTTCGGTTGCCCCGATGTGCCCGGTCCTCGACGCTGGGATCACAGATCCGTTTTCGGGGGGTTTCGTATGGCAACGTGTGAGGTCTGCGGCAACGACTACTGGATGGCGTTCGAGGTGCGCACGGTCAGCGGTGACACGCACACCTTCGACTCCTTCGAGTGCGCCATCAACCGGATGGCGCCGATCTGCGAACACTGCCAGACGAAGATCGTCGGCCACGGGGTCGAGGTCTCCGGCCGCTTCTTCTGCTGCGCGCACTGCGCCCGCGCCGTCGAGGGCGACCAGGGCGCCGAGGTCCGCGACGCCGTCGGCGCCCGCCCGGCCTGAGGCCGCCACGGCTCCGGCCCGGTGCGACCAGGCCACATAGGCCCGCGCCCTGGCGTCACCGCCCGGCCGCACCGCGCTGACCGGCCCAGCGAAGCCGGCGCTCCCGCCACAGCGACGCGCGCGTCCCGCGCCGACCTCCGGCGTGTCCCCGTCCGGACCGCCGGGCGAGCACGGTGGTCCAGCGAGCGAGCGAGCGGTAAGTGATCGGTAAGGGTCGGGACCGCTCAGCCTGGTTAGCATCCGGCCATGCCCGCCACCAGACCGACGCTGCTGCCGCTCACCCTGACCGCCGTCCTGGCCCTCGCCGGCTGCGCCGGGAACGACCGGCCGACCGACGAGGCCGCCCCCGCCACCTCGGCTCCGGCGGCCACCGCCCCCGCCGGGACGGCCGCGGCCACGCCGACCCGGACAGCCCGCTCCGGTGCGACCGTTCCGGACACCTTGGACTTCACCACGCGCACCATCGACGGCGGGTCGTTCCAGGGCGCCAGTCTCGCCGGTCGGCCGACCGTGCTGTGGTTCTGGGCGGCCTGGTGCACCCGCTGCCGCGCGGTGGCCGGCGACGTGGCCGCGCTGCGCCGCGACAACGCGGACCGGGTCAACCTGGTCGGCGTGGCCGGGCTGGGCAGCGGCGCGGACGCCATGCGGCGCTTCGCCACCGACACCGGCATCGCCGCCTTCCCCAACCTGGCCGACGACGAGGGCGCCGTGTGGCGCCGGTTCGGCGTCACCAGCCAGGAGTGGTACGTGCTGCTCGACTCCGCCGGGAAGGTGGTGCACTCCGGGGCGCTGTCCCAGGCGGAACTGCGCCGGCGGGTCGCCGGACTGGCCTGACATGTCCGACGCACCCTACGGCCTCGCCCTCGCCGCCGGCCTGCTCGCCGCGGTGAACCCGTGCGGGTTCGCGCTGCTGCCCGCGTACCTGTCGGTGCTGGTGCTGGGCGAGGGCCCGGCGCCCGCCCGCGGACCGCTCGCGCCGGTGGGCCGGGCGCTGGCCCTGACCGCCGCGATGACCGCCGGCTTCGTCGCGGTCTTCGGCACCTTCGGCCTGCTCGCCGGGCCGGTCGCGGACGCCGTGGCGCAGCGCCTGCCGTGGGTGTCGGTGCTGATCGGGGCGGCGCTGGTGGTGGCCGGCGGGTGGCTGCTCGCCGGCCGGCACCTGCCGACCCTCATCCCGCGCCCGGCGGCCGGCCCGGCGGTCCGGGCCCGGTTCGGCTCGATGACGCTCTTCGGCGCCGGGTACGCGGTCGCCTCGCTCGGCTGCACGATCGGCCCGTTCCTGGCCGTGGTGGTGGCCGGCTTCCGGGCGGGCAGCCCGGCCGCCGGGGTCGGCCTCTTCGTGACGTACGCCCTCGGCATGGGGCTGGCGGTCGGCGCGGCGGCCCTCGCCGTGGCGCTGGCCCGGGAGTCGCTGATCCGGCGCACCCGGCGGACCGCGCCGCTGCTCGGCCGGCTGGCCGGGCTGCTGCTGGTGGTCACCGGCGGCTACGTGGCCTGGTACGGCTGGTACGAGGTGCGGCTGTTCGCCGGCGGCGACGCCGACGACCCGGTGATCGACAGCGCCGGCCGGGTGCAGGCGGCGCTGAGCGACGGGCTGGCCCGGCTCGGCCCGTGGGGCGTCGCCGGCGCCACCGCCGCGCTGGTCGGGATCGCCGCCCTCGGCACGCTGGCCCGCCGGCGGGCGGCCGTCGCCCGGGCCACCCGGGGCGGCGAGCCGGACGCGACCTAACCTTGCGGGATGCCGATCGAGTCGCACGTCGCCGCCTTCGCCGAGCTGGACGCCCGCACCTTCCACGACCTGCTCCGGCTGCGCATCGACGTGTTCGTCGTCGAGCAGGCCTGCCCGTACCCCGAGCTGGACGGCCGGGACACCGAGGCCGGCACCCGGCACCTGTGGCTGACGCGGGACGGTGCGGTGGTCGCGTACCTGCGGATCCTGGCCGACCCGGACGGGGTGGACCGGATCGGCCGGGTGGCGGTCGCGCCGGCGGCCCGTGGCACCGGCCTGGCCGGCCGGCTGATGGCCGAGGCCCTGACCCTGGTCGGTGACGGACCGTGCGTGCTGGAGGCGCAGACCCACCTGGTCGACTTCTACGCCGGCCACGGCTTCTCGGTCAGCGGCCCCGGCTACGTCGAGGACGGTATCCCGCACACCCCGATGCGCCGGCCGGGGCCGCCGGCCTGAGCTCAGACCAGGCAGGTGACGATGTCGGCGATCGACCGGCGGCGGCCGGTGTAGAAGGGGATCTCCTCGCGGACGTGCCGGCGGGCCCCGGCGGCCCGCAGGTCCCGCATCAGGTCGACGATCCGGTGCAGCTCGTCGGCCTCGAAGGCGAGCATCCACTCGTAGTCGCCGAGGGCGAACGAGGCCACCGTGTTGGCCCGCACGTCCGGGTAGCCCCGGGCCATCTTGCCGTGCTCGGCCAGCATCTCGCGCCGCTCGGCGTCCGGCAGCAGGTACCACTCGTACGAGCGGACGAACGGGTAGACGCAGAGGTAGGCCCGCGCCTCCTCGCCGGCCAGGAACGCCGGGATGTGGCTCTTGTTGAACTCGGCCGGCCGGTGCAGCGCCATCTGCGACCAGACCGGGGTGAGCGCCCGGCCCAGCGTGGTCCGGCGGAACCGCAGGTATGCGTCCTGCAGGGCGTCGCTGGAGGAGGAGTGCCACCAGATCATCAGGTCGGCGTCGGCGCGCAGCCCGGCCACGTCGTACGTGCCCCGGATGGTGACGTCCTTGCCGGCCAGCTCGGCGAAAAGGGACTCGACCTCGTCCACGACGTTCTCGCGCAGCGACGGGAGGGGGCTGGTGGCCCGGTACACCGACCACATGGTGTAGCGGATGGTCTCGTTGAGCTCCCGCAGCCGCGCCGCGTTGGTCTGCTCGGTCATGCTGCCGATCCTCCCAGTGCTGTGATGATCTCTTCGGCCGCCGTCTCGCCGGAGCGGACGCAGACCGGGATGCCCACCCCGTCGTAACCGGCCCCGGCCAGGGCCAGCGTGGGGTGGGCGGCGCGCAGGGCCGCCCGTACCGCCGCCACCCGGGCGAGATGCCCGGGGGTGTACTGCGGCAGGGCCCCGCCCCACCGCTGCACGTGCCGGGCCACCGGGTTGGGCAGTGGCGCGCCCAGCACCTTCGACAACTCCCGGTGCACGGTGGCGACCAGGTCGTCGTCGGTGAGCTGGAGGGATGCCTCGTCGCCGTACCGGCCGACCGAGGCGCGGACCAGGGCCAGTCCGTCCGGGCGGCTCAGGTGCCCCCACTTGGTGGTGAAGAAGGTGGACGCCTTGATCAGCAGCCCCTCGGTGGCCGGCACCAGGAAGCCGGACAGTTCCGGCAGCTCCGGCTCGGGCAGGGCCATGGTGATCAGGGCGACGCTGGCGTAGTCCAGCCCGCCGACGGTGTCGGCCACCTCGGGCGCCGGGGCGGCGAGCAGCCGGGCCGCCGGCCGGGCCGGCACCGCGAGCAGCACCGCGTCCACCTCGACGTGCTCCGGGTCGCGGGTCGCGCCGACGGTGAGCCGCCAGCCGGTCGCTGTCCGGTGCAGCTCGCGGACCGCGGCGTCCCGGCGTACCGTCGCGCCGCTCGCTTGCGCCGCCGCGTCGACCAGGGTGCTCAGGCCGCCGGCCAGGGTGCCGAAGACCGGCGCGCCGGGGGCACGGGGGGCGGCGGCCTGCGCGGCGCGGACCGCGCCGACCAGGGTGTGCTCGCTCCGGGCCGCCCGGGCCAGCGCCGGCATGGTGGTGACCAGGGAGAGGTCGTCGGCCCGGCCCGCGTAGACGCCGCCGAGCATCGGGTCGACCAGCCGGTCCGCCACCTGGTCGCCGAGCCGCGTCCGGACCAGCCGGCCGACCGAGGTGTCGTCGTCCGGGCCGAGCAGCGGCCGGCCGGCGTCCCGGTCGGCGTCCGCGGCCGGCTGCGCCACCGCCGCCACCTTCTCCAGATCCCCGGGTACGCCGACCAGGGTGCCGCCCGGGACCGGGCGCAACCCGCCGTCGACCACCAGCGCCGCCTGCCCGACCGTCGGGTGCACGATCCGCTCGGCCAGGCCGAGCCGGCGGACCAGGGACACCGCGGCCGACTCCGCACCGGTCGGGTCCCGCATCAGGAACGACTCGGCGCCGAACTCGACGGGGCCGCCGGCCAGTTCGCCGGTGCGCAGCTTGCCGCCGAGGCGGCCGGACTGCTCGTACACGGTGATCTCGGTGCCGGCGGGGGCGCGGTCGCGCAACCGGACGGCGGCGGCCAGCCCGGTGATCCCGCCACCGACGATCGCCACCCGCCACGGTCGCGCCACGATCAACTCCTCGCGTCGGCCGGCCGCGCGCTGAGCTCGTGCACCAGCGCGACCACCCGGGTCAGCACATCGGGGTCGGTCTCCGGCAGCACGCCGTGACCGAGGTTGAACACGTGTCCGGGGGCGGCCCGCCCCTGGTCGAGGATCCGGCGCACCTCGGCCTCCACCACCGGCCAGGGGGCGAACAGCACGCACGGGTCGAGGTTGCCCTGCACGGCCCGGTCCGGGCCGATCCGGCGGGTCGCCACGTCCAGCGGCGTACGCCAGTCCACGCCGACCACGTCGGCACCGGCCTCGCCCATCGCGCCGAGCAGCTCGGCGGTGCCCACGCCGAAGTGGATCCGGGGCACGCCCGCGTCGGCCAGGCCGGCGAGCACGTGCGCCGAGTGCGGCAGCACGTAGCGGCGGTAGTCGGCCTCGGAGAGCGCGCCGGCCCACGAATCGAACAGCTGCACCGCGGAGACCCCGGCGTCGACCTGCACCCGCAGGAAGGCGAGCGTCACCTCGGCCAGCCGGGCGCAGAGCGCGTGCCACAGCTCCGGCTCGCCGTACATCAACGCCTTGGTCTTCGCGTGGGTACGCGACGGTCCGCCCTCGACCAGGTAGCTGGCCAGGGTGAACGGGGCGCCGGCGAAGCCGATCAGCGGGGTGTCACCCAGCTCGGCGACGAGCTGCCGGACCGCCTCGTCCACGTAGGACACGTCGTCCCGGGTGATCGGGCGGATCCGCTCGACGTCGTCGGCGCTGCGCACCGGCTCGGCCACCACCGGCCCGGTGCCGGCCACGATGTCCAGGTCGACGCCGGCGGCGGCCACCGGGACCACGATGTCGCTGAACAGGATCGCGGCGTCCACCCCGTGCCGGCGGACCGGCTGGAGGGTGATCTCGGTGACCAGCTCGGGACGGCGGCACGACTCCAGCATCGGCACGTTGGCCCGGATCTCCCGGTATTCCGGCAGGGACCGGCCGGCCTGGCGCATGAACCAGACCGGGGTGTACGGGCCCGGCTCGCGCCGGCAGGCGCGGACGAAGGTCGAGTCGGCCGGCCCGCCGCTGCGGGGTTCTCCGTCTCGGGCGGCAGTGCCCGTGGTGTCGGTGGTCATCGCGGCCATCGTGCCACGCGCCCGGGCGGCGCCCGCGCTCACCGTCACCTTTTGTGACCGGCCACCCTCCGGTCCGCGGCCGGGCGGTCCCGAACATGATCGGGACCGCCCGCCCGGCGCGCCGTCACCCGGTGCGGGCGGGCGGCGGCATAGGCTGCCGGCATGGCCCCCCCGATCGCGCTCCCGGAAACCTTCGCTCGCGCGGTCGCGGGTCTGCGCTCGGCGACCTGCCGGCCCGAGATCGTGCTGGAGGAGGTCGGCGCGCCGCAGCGGCTGGCCCCGTACGCGTTCGCGCTCTCCGCCGCGGTCCCGCGGGACGAGGACGAGGTGGCCACCGGGCGGCTGATCCTGCTGCACGACCCGGCCGGCCACGAGGCCTGGCAGGGCACCCTCCGGCTGGTCACCTACGTGACCGCCGAGCTGGAGGTGGACCTGGCCAGCGACCCGCTGCTGCCCGGGGTGGGCTGGACCTGGCTGACCGACGCGCTGGACGCGCAGGACGCCCGGTACCGGGCGATCGGCGGCACGGTCACCCAGACCCTCTCCACCCGGTTCGGTGAGCTGGCCGGGCCGCCCGCCGCCGGGGACATCGAGATCCGCGCCTCGTGGACCCCGCTCGGGGTCGACCTGGCACCGCACCTGCTCGGTTGGTGCACCCTGCTGGCCTCGACGGCCGGCCTGCCGCCACCCGGCGTGACCGCCCTCTCCACCCGCCGCCCCGCCGGCGCCGCCTGACTGCCTCCCCGCCCGCGCGCCGTGCGCCACCCGCGCGCACCTTCCGGGAAACTGCTGTTTCCGGGCGCGCGAAAGCAGCACTTTCCGGGAAAGCGTGCGGATCGTGACGGGGGCCCGCCGGGTGGGTAGAGACGGACGGGCCGCCCCGGGTGAGCGGGACGGCCCGTGCCGGGCGGGTGCTCAGAGGTAGTTGTCGGCCTCGTCGCAGACCTTGTCCATGCCCTTGCTGGCCGCGTCGAAGGCGGCCTTGTCGCCGCGCGACGCCGCCCGCAGGGCGGTGGTCAGCTTGTCCAGGCAGCTGGCGATGACCTTCTTCTGCCGGGCCTGCTCGTCCCGGTCGTTCTTGGTGCCGGTCAGATCCTGCTCGGTGTCGGCCAGCTTGTCCCGGACCGACTGGAGGTCGGCCTTCAGCTTGTCGATCTCCTGCTGGTTGGCCGTGATGGTGCCGCTCTGCTGGCTGACCTGCTTCTCGGCCTTGTCCAACTTGCCGTTGGTGGTGACGTAGAGGCCGGTCATCACGCCGCCGAGGATGAAGAGCAGGCCGGCGACGAGGGCGAGGATCAGGGTGGTGCGCCCCTTGCCGGCGCCCGCCGCGGGCGCCCCGTACGGCGGCACCGGACCAGGCGGGGCCGACATCGGCTGGGGACCGAAGCCGGGGCCGGAGACCGGCGGGGCGGACATCGGCGGGGCCGACAGCGGCTGGGGACCGAAGCCGGGGCCGGAGACCGGCGGGGCGGACATCGGCGGGGCCGACAGCGGCTGCGGGTACCCGGGCGACGAGACCGGGGCGGCGCCGGACCCGGAGACCGGGGCGGCACCTGGCGCGTACCGGCCCGGAGCCGGGGTTCCGGCCGGCGGGTACTGGCCGGGGACCGGCGGCGCGGCCTGCGGCATGGTGGGCTGGGGCAGGGTCGGCTCCGGCTGGGCCGGCCCGTACTGCTGGGGTGCCGGCTGGCCGCCCCCGTACGGGCTGCCGTACACGGTGCCGCCCGGCGGCTGGGGCGGGTAACCGCCCGCGCCGGTCGGTGGCTGGGACATGTCTCTTCCTCCAGGTTTTGCTGGTCCCCACGGGGTGGCCCCGACGGGGCCGAGGTCGACGACTCGGGCGTGGTCGGGGCCACGCGCGGACGGTGGTGCGGTGCGGTCGAGGGCCGGCCGGCGGCGGTGCCGGTCAGCAGAGCGAGAAGGTGTCGCAGGCGGTCTTGATGGGCACCGCGAGGCCGATGCCCTCGGCGTCGCGGGCCTTGGCGGTGGCGATGCCGACGACCTCCTTGGACCCGTTGATCACCGGCCCGCCCGAGTTGCCGGGGTTGATCGGCGCGTCGAACTGGATGACCGGGCCGGAGTCCTCCTTGCGGAACGCGCTCACCACCCCCGTGGTGACGGTGTCCTGCAGGCCGAGCGGGGCGCCGACCACCACGATCTGCTGCCCGGACTTGACCGGCGTGCCGGCCGCGACCAGTGCCTTGAACCGGGCGGTGGTGCTCAACTGGGCGATGTCCTTGTCCTTGTCGACCCGGACGATGGTGGCCGGGAAACGCTGGTCGGACCGCTCCAGGAAGACCTTCCGGCCGCCGCCGTCGTAGACCGACTCCACCACGTGGAAGTTGGTCAGCAGCGTGGTGCCGCCGCCGGCCGGCGGCTTGCCGATCGCGAAGGCCGTGCCGGTGAAGTCGCCGGCCCGGACCCGGAACACGCTGGGCAGCACGGCGCTCGCCACGGCCTCCGGGTTGAAGGCCGCCCCGGCCTGCTTCTCCAGGGCGCCCGTCCGCTGCTCCAGGCCGTCGAACCGGGTGCCGGCCGCGCCCTGGACCTCGGCCAGCCGCCGGTCGGTGGCGGCGAGCCGGTCGCCCATCCGGTGGATCTGGTACGCCTGCACGCCGGCGACCACCACGAGCACCCCGACGAGGACCAGCGCCACCACCGTCAGCCGGCGCCGCGGGGCGGCCGGGGCGACCGGGTACGCGGGCTGCCCCGGCACGACCGGACCGGCGGCCGGCGGCCCGGGGTAGGCCGGCCCGGAGGTCGGCGGCCCGGGGTAGGCCGGCCCGGAGGTCGGCTGCGTGGACGCCGGAGCGAGGCCGGTCGGCGGGCCGTAGGCCGGAGCGGCGCCGGCCGGCTGCCCGAAGGTAGGGGCCGCGTTCGTCGGCTGGCCGGACGTCGGTGCCGCGCCGGCCGGCTGCCCGGGGGCGAAGCCGGTGGCCTGCCCGGGGGCGGTGGCCGTCGGCCAGCCGACCTGGGCGCGGGGTGCGGCGGGCGGGGCGCCGGGGCCGCCCCACTGCCCGCTGTTCGGCGTGGGCGACCAGGTGGTTCGCGGTGCCGGCACGGCCGACTGGCCGGGGGTGCCGGGCAGCTCGGGAGCCGCCGGACCACCGGCTGCCGTCGGGTTCTGCAGGCCGTGCCCGTAGCCGGCCGGAGTCGGGTAGCTGGCGCCCGCGGCGGCCGGCGGTGCGGGGAAACCGTCGGGCGGAAGGGGTGCAACGCCACCGCCGGCCGGGGCGGGGAAAGCGCCGCCGGACGCCGGGAAGCCGGTCTGTCCGGGCACCGGGGCGTGGCCGGCCGGGCGGGCGATACGCGGCGGCAGCGGCCCCGGGCGGCCGCCCGGCGACGGCTCGCCACGCCCCTGGTCGGCCGTCTCGTCCGCGCCCTGCCCGGGCACTCCGTCGCCGGCTCCGTAACCAGCCGTCATGGTCGCTTGTCCTCCCCCGTGCACACCCCGCCGCGACACCGCTGCCGGAGCCCTTCGGGCCCGACGCGGCCCGAAGGACCGTACCGGCGCGAACGGGGTTTGTCTCCCCCGTTGTCCGACCCTGCCACATCGACGCAAGCCGACTCTGCCACGACATCTGCCGGCCATCCCGCCGACACGCGCCCGACCGGCTGCGCACACCGGATCTCCCGGCGCACTAGGGTTGTCAGGTGACCGACGAACCACCCCTGCACCGTCGGGCCGCCGAAAGCCGTACGGGAGAGGTCTCTCCGCACCCGTCGCCGGTCGTTCCGGAGCCGACGGACGCGGGGAGCGAACCGACCGCCGGCGGGGCCGTCCCGCTGACCGCCCCGCGCGAGGGCACACCCGCCCCGGTGGCCGCTCCGGCCGAGCTCGACGAGGTCGTGGCCCGTTTCGCGGCCGGCAGCGGCCCGGTGGCCCTGGACGCCGAGCGCGCCTCGGGATACCGCTACAGCCAGCGGGCGTACCTGGTGCAACTGCGCCGGGACGGCGCCGGCACCGCGCTGATCGACCCGCTGCCGCTGCCCGACCTCTCCGCCCTGGACGCGGCGATCGCCGAGGCCGAGTGGGTGCTGCACGCCGCCAGCCAGGACCTGGCCTGCCTGGCCGAGGTGGGGCTGCGGCCCCGCCGGCTCTTCGACACCGAGCTCGCCGCCCGGCTGGCCGGCTTCGAGCGGGTCGGCCTGGCCGCGCTGACCGAGCAGCTCCTGGGCTACACGCTGGAGAAGCACCACTCGGCGGCGGACTGGTCCAGCCGGCCGTTGCCGGAGTCCTGGCTGACGTACGCGGCGCTGGACGTGGAGATGCTGGTGGACCTGCGCGACGCGCTCGACGAGGAGCTGCGCCGGCAGGGCAAGTCGGAGTGGGCGGCGGAGGAGTTCGCCGCGCTGGTCCGCAACGGCGTCCGGCCGCCGCGGCTGCGCGCCGAGCCGTGGCGGCGCACCTCGGGCATCCACCGGGTACGCGGGGCGCGGGCCCAGGCCCGGGTGCGCTCGCTCTGGTACGCCCGGGACCAGATCGCCGCACGGCGGGACGCCGCACCGGGGCGGGTGCTGCCGGACTCGGCCATCGTGGCCGCCGCCGAACTGGACCCGAAGGACGAGAAGACCCTGCTGACCCTCCCCGGCTTCGGCGGTCGCTCGGTGCGCCGGCTGGCGCGTACCTGGCTGGCGGCCCTGGACGACGCCCGCCAGCTCCCGGACGACGCGCTGCCCGTCACCCCGGTCGTGGAGGGGCCGCCCCCGCCGCACCGGTGGGCGGAGCGGGACCCGGTGGCGGCGGGCCGGCTGGCCCGCTGTCGGGAGGTGGTGGTCGGCACGGCCGGCGCGCACAACCTCCCGCCGGAGAACCTCGTCGCGCCGGACTACATCCGCCGCCTCGCCTGGCAGCCCCCCGAGGAGATCACCGACGCCACGGTGGCGGAGACCCTCCGCACCTTCGGCGCCCGCGAGTGGCAGATCACCCTCCTCCTCCCCGCCCTCACCGAGGCCCTCCACCTCCCCGGGTTCTGACCGCCCCCGCCGACGGGGCGCGTGTGGAGTGTGGGATGGGCCACATGGGGGGTGGTGTCGGGGTTGGTTACTGGCGAGTAGCATCCGGGGAAATGCCAGTGCCGAGGAGGCTCCAAGTGCCCCGTGAAGTTCGGGATGTCGTCTTCGTCGACGGCGTCCGCACCCCGTTCGGCAAGGCGGGTGGCATGTACGCCAACACCCGCGCCGACGACCTGGTGATCCGCTGCATCCGCGAGCTGATGCGGCGCAACCCGCAGCTGCCGCCGGAGCGGGTCGAGGAGGTCGCCATCGCGGCCACCACCCAGATCGGCGACCAGGGCCTGACCATCGGCCGCACCGCCGCCCTGCTGGCCGGCCTGCCCAAGACGGTGCCCGGCTTCGCCATCGACCGGATGTGCGCCGGCGCGATGACCGCGGTCACCACGGTGGCCAGCGGCATCGCCGTGGGCGCGTACGACGTGGCCATCGCCGGCGGCGTCGAGCACATGGGCCGCCACCCGATGGGTGAGGGCGTCGACCCCAACCCGCGAATCATCGCGGAGAAGCTGGTCGACCCGTCCGCCCTGGTCATGGGGGCCACCGCGGAGAACCTGCACGACCGGGTCCCGCACATCACCAAGGAGCGCACCGACGCGTTCGCGCTCGCCTCGCAGCAGAAGACCGCCAAGGCGTACGCCAACGGCAAGCTCCAGGGCGACCTGGTGCCGGTCGCCATCCGCGACGACGAGAACGGCTGGGGCCTGGCCACGGTGGACGAGGCTCCCCGGGACACCTCGATGGAGAAGCTCGCCAGCCTGAAGACCCCGTTCCGCCCGCACGGCAAGGTCACCGCGGGCAACGCGGCCGGCCTGAACGACGGCGCCACCGCGGCCCTGCTGGTCGCCGAGGACACCGCCCGCGAGCTGGGCCTGCCGGTCGGCATGCGGCTGGTGTCGTACGGCTTCGTCGGCGTGGAGCCCGAGGTGATGGGCGTCGGCCCGATCCCGTCGACCGAGAAGGCGCTGCGCATCGCCGGCCTGACCATCGACGACATCGGCCTGTTCGAGCTGAACGAGGCGTTCGCCGTGCAGGTGCTCGCCTTCCTCGACCACTTCGGCATCGCCGACGACGACCCGCGGGTCAACCCGTGGGGCGGCGCGATCGCCATCGGGCACCCGCTCGCCTCCTCGGGTGTCCGGCTGATGACCCAGCTGGCCCGGCAGTTCGCCGAGCACCCCGAGGTCCGCTACGGCCTCACCGCCATGTGCATCGGCATCGGCATGGGCGGCACCGTGATCTGGGAGAACCCGCACTGGGAGGGCAACAAGTGAGCGCGCTCGCCGCACCGAACGAGGTCGTCACCAAGGCGCTGCTGCGGCAGGTGAACGTACCGGGGCTGGACCGTCCCGCCGCCCTGATCACCCTGGACAACGGCTTCGACCACACCAAGCCGAACACCTTCGGCCCCGGCGGGTTGACCAGCCTGGACGAGGCGATCACCGCCGCCCTGGCGGCGAACCCGGCGTTCATCGCGGTCACCGGCAAGCCGTACATCTTCTGCGTGGGCGCGGACATCACCGGCCTGCCGCTGCTCGCGGACCGCGAGCAGGCGCTGGAGATCGGCCGGCTCGGCCACCGGGTCTTCGCCCGGCTCAAGGACAGCGCGGTGCCCACCTTCGCCTTCGTCAACGGCGCGGCGATGGGCGGCGGCCTGGAGCTGGCCCTGCACTGCCACTACCGGACCCTGTCGGCGGGCGCGGCGGCCCTCGCGCTGCCCGAGGTCTCGCTCGGCCTGGTCCCCGGCTGGGGCGGCACCCAGCTGCTGCCGAACCTGATCGGCATCCCGGCCGCGACCCAGGTGATCCTGCAGAACCCGCTGATGCAGAACAAGATGCTCAAGCCGAAGCAGGCGGCCGAGATGGGCATCGCGGACGTGCTGCTGGAGCCGGCCGACTTCCTGGAGCGGTCCCTGGAGTGGGCCGCCGGCGTGGTCCGGGGCGAGGTCACGGTGACCCGGCCCGAGGTCGACAAGGACATGTGGGCGGGCGTGCTCTACTTCGCCCGGCAGACCCTCGACCAGCGGCTGCACGGCGCGGTCCCGGCCGCGTACAAGGCGCTGGACCTGCTGGAGACCGCGAAGGACGGCGACTTCGCCACCGGCACCGCCGCCGAGGACGAGGCCCTGGCCGACCTGGTCTTCTCCGAGGAACTGCGCAGCGGCCTGTACGCCTTCGACCTGGTGCAGCGGCGGGCCAAGCGGCCGGCCGGCGCGCCGGACAAGGGCCTGGCCCGGCCGGTCACCAAGGTCGGCATCGTCGGCGCCGGCCTGATGGCCAGCCAGCTCGCCCTGCTCTTCGCCCGTCGCCTCCAGGTGCCGGTCGTGATGACCGACCTGGACCAGTCCCGGGTGGACAAGGGCGTCGGCTACGTGCACACCCAGATCGAGAAGGCCGTCAGCAAGGGCCGGATGGACAAGGGCACCGCCGCCAAGCTGTACGGCCTGGTCAGCGGCGCGGTCGACAAGGCCGCCTTCGCCGACGCCGACTTCGTCATCGAGGCGGTCTTCGAGGACCTGAACGTCAAGAAGCAGGTCTGGGCCGAGCTGGAGAAGATCGTCAAGCCGGAGGCGGTGCTCGCCACCAACACCAGCTCGCTCTCGGTCACCGAGATGGCGGCGGACCTGGAGCACCCCGAGCGGGTGGTGGGCTTCCACTTCTTCAACCCGGTCGCGATGATGCCGCTGCTGGAGATCGTCCGCGGCGAGCTGACCGACGACGTCACCCTGGCCACCGCGTTCGCCGTCGGCAAGCAGCTGAAGAAGTCGTCGGTGCTGGTCAAGGACGCCCCGGCGTTCGTGGTCAACCGGCTGCTCACCCGCTTCCTCGGCACCGTCTTCGCCGCCGTCGACCAGGGCACCCCGCTGGACGTGGCGAACAGCGCGCTGGACCCGCTGGGCCTGCCGATGCGCCCGCTCGCCCTGCTCCAGCTGGTCGGGCCGGCCGTGGCGTACCACGTGGGCGGCACCCTGCACGCCGCCTTCCCGGACCGGTTCGGGGTCAGCGAGAACCTCAAGCGGATCGCCGACTCCGGCCAGCCGATCGTGGTCGACGACCAGGTCAACGAGGAGGTCGCCAAGCTGCTCGTGGTCGGCGACCAGCCGCTCACCGCCGAGCAGGTGCGCCAGAACGCGCTGGACGCGCTGGCGCAGGAGATCCGGCTCATGCTCGACGAGGGCGTCGTCGCCGAGGCGCAGGACATCGACCTGTGCATGATCCTCGGCGCCGGCTGGCCGTTCCACCTGGGCGGCGTCACGCCGTACCTGGACCGGACCGGCACCGCCGAGCGGGTCGCCGGCCGGCGGTTCCTGCCGCGCGGCGTGGCCAGCCTGCGCTGACGAGGCCGGTCTGACGCCGCCCACCGACGTGGACCCGTCAGCCTGATCGACCGCCGCTCCCCCGCGATCGCGGTGGCCGGCCGTCCCCTCCGGACGGTCCGGCCGCCGCGATCGTCGTTTTCGTCCCGGACGTCCCAGCCCGCCCCGAAGGACCCCGGAAGGTCACCACCCGACCACCCACCGGGCACGGTCGCGCCGCCGAACCGGCTCCCTGGTCACGACCCGGTCCCGGTTTCGTCACTCCCGCCCCACGCGTGCAGCGCGGTGTCGGTCCGGCTGGCTACCATCACGCGTCCGGACTTCCCACAGGAGCTGCCACAGACATGTCCCAGCCGCCGTACAACCCTCAGCCCGGTTCCTACCCCCCGCCCTCCCAGCAGCCCGGCGGATACCCGCCCCAGCAGCCGCAGTACGGCGGCGGGTACCCGCCGCAGCAGCCCGGCCAGCCGTACGGCGCGGAGGCGGGCCAGCCCGGCTACGGCCAGCACGGCTACGGCCAGCCTGGCTACGGCCAGCCCGCCGAGCCGCCGAAGAAGAAGTCCAGCGTCGGCAAGATCCTGCTGATCGTCCTGGCCGTCGTGGTGCTGCTCTGCGTGGGCGGCGGCGTCGCGGCCTACTTCGCCACCAAGGACAAGGTGACCGAGGTCGTCGACGCCACGAAGACCCGGGTGGAGGCCCCGGCCACCCTCGCCGGCAAGCCGAAGGTGACCGACCCGAAGCTGGTGGCCGCCGCCGACCAGATGAAGACGCAGATCCAGGGGGACGTGCCGGGGGCGACCAGCACCGTCGGCGCCTTCTACGGCGACCCGGCGAAGCAGGACCTGGTGATGATCGCCGGCGCGTCCGGCCTGATCGCCGACCCGAAGAAGGAGCTGGACGACGCCACCAAGGGCATCTCCACCGACATGGGCGTGGCCACCTTCAAGACGGTCGAGCCGGGTCCGCTGGGCGGCGACGCCAAGTGCGGCGACGGCGAGACCTCGGGCGTGAAGGTCGGCGTGTGCGTCTGGGCCGACAAGGGCAGCCTCGGGCTGATCCTCGTCTACGACAAGTCCGCCGCCGAGCTGGAGAAGCAGTTCGTCACCATGCGGGGCCAGATCGAGAAGCGGAGCTGACCGCTTCCACGAGCCCGGAGACCGGCCCCCGCCGTACGGCGGGGGCCGGTCCGCGTATCCGGGTCAGGCCGGCGCGGCGGCCCGCTCCGCGGGGCTGCGGCAGACGCAGAACTCGTTCCCCTCGGGATCAGCCAGCACCACCCAGCCGGTGCCGTCGGGCCGCCGCCGGTCGGCGACCAGGGTGGCGCCGAGGCCGCGCAGCCGCTCGACCTCGGCGTCCCGGGACCCCTCGGCGGCGTGCACGTCGAGGTGGAACGCGCCCTTGCCGTGCCGCTCCCCCACCCGCACGAAGAGCAGGTCGGGGCCGTGGCCGTCGGGCGCGACCAGGACCGCCTCCGGGTCGCCGGGGTGGTCGTCGTCGTGCAGCTTCCGGTCGAGCACCGCCGCCCACCAGCTGGCCAGGGCGTACGGGTCGTCGCTCTCGACGGTGACGCAGTGGATCTGTGCACTCACGGTGCTTCCTCCTGATCGGAGTGCGCCCCGCGGAACTGGATGACGTCAGCGGTGACCGGTGCGGGGCGCGGGACTGTTCACGGTGGACATCGACCACACCCCCTTCCGCAGCTCGGGCTGACCGGTTGATCATGTCAGCTGACCGGCCCCGGACGCAAGACCGCGCCTCAGGTGGCGGCCGGGGCGTCCGCCGACGGCAGCGTGACGGTCACCTCCAGGCCACCGCCCGGCTGCGCCACCACCTTCACCGTGCCGCCGTGCGCGTCGCTGACCGCCCGGACGATGGAGAGCCCGAGACCCGAGCCGCGCGCCCCGGTCCGCTCCTGGCCGCCCCGGCGGAACGGCTCGAACAGCCCCGGCACGTCGGCCTGGGCGACCTCGAAGCCGGTGTTCCCGACCACCAGCCAGGAGCGCTTGCCGTCGGTGCCGGTCCGCACCCAGAGCCGACCCTGCAGGTGGTTGTAGCGGACCGCGTTCTCCACCAGGTTGCCGGCGAGCCGGTCGAGCAGGCCCGGGTCGCCGACCACCGGCGCCGGGCGCAGCGAGGTGTGCACCCGCAGGCCGATCCGCTCCACCTCGCGGGCCATCGCCGACAGCGCGTTGGCGGTGCCCACCGCGAGGTCGCACTCGGCCCGGCGGGCCAGCCGGCGGCCGGTCTGAGCCTCGCTGCGGGCCAGCACCAGCAGCGCGTCGACCAGGCCGTTGGCCCGCTCCGAGGCCTCCCGCACCACGGTGGCCATCCGGCGGTACTCGGCGATGTCCGCCTCGTCGTCGCTGAGCGTCACGTCGATCTCGGTCCGCATCACCGCGAGTGGGGTACGCAGCTCGTGCGAGGCGTTGGCGACGAAGCGCTTCTGCGCCTCGAACGCGGCCGCGATCCGGTCCAGCATGGCGTCGAAGGTCTCGGCCAGCTCGGCCACCTCGTCGTCCGCGCCGGACCAGCGAATCCGCTGGTCGAGGGTGGCCTCGCCGAGCCGCCGGGCGGTCGCGGTGACCTGGTGCAGCGGGCGCAGCG
Organism: Micromonospora sp. NPDC051924; assembly: GCF_055586005.1. Classification (NCBI taxonomy): domain Bacteria; kingdom Bacillati; phylum Actinomycetota; class Actinomycetes; order Micromonosporales; family Micromonosporaceae; genus Micromonospora; species Micromonospora sp. NPDC051924. The sequence goes on along the minus strand of NZ_JBVJJA010000002.1, from coordinate 135,967 downwards.
CCCGGCCGGCCACCGCGTACGCGCCGGCGACGCCGACCACGCTGATCGCCAGCAGCGCCACCAGGCCCTTGACCAGCAGCTCCCGGGAGGCTGCGTCGACGAGCTGCCGCTGCCACTGCCCGGCGTCCAGGGTGCGGCCGTCGGCGAGCACCACCGTGGTGCCGGGCAGCAGCTCGTCGGTGGGGCGCAGCGCGCCCCGGACCAGCAGCCAGGCCAGCAGCACCAGGATCGCCCCGGCGCCGACCAGCAGCACCCCGTTGAGCAGGGTGAGCCGCAGCCGCAGGGTGGGCCGGGGGCGCAGGCTCGACCGGCCTGGCGCCCGGGAGCCGGCCGCCGCGGTCGACGTCGCCGTCATGCCGACGCCTCCGCCAGCATCCGGTAGCCGGCGCCGACCACCGTCTCGATCAGCGGCGGGTCGCCCAGCTTCTTGCGCAACGTCATGACGGTGACCCGGACGATGGTGGTGAACGGGTCGGTGTTCGCGTCCCAGACCCGTTCCAGCAGCTCCTCGCTGGAGACCACCGCGCCGCGCGCCTTGAGCAGCTCGGCCAGCACGCCGAACTCCTTGTTGGTCAGGTCCACCGGGGTCCCGCCCCGGGTGACCACCCGGCGGGCCGGGTCGAGCACCAGGCCGGCGACCTCGAACACCGGCGGGGCGGCCGGGGTGGCCCGCCGGCCCAGCGCCTGCACCCGGGCCACCAGCTCGTCGAAGGCGAACGGCTTGGGCAGGTAGTCGTCGGCGCCGAGCTGGAGGCCCTCGACCCGGTCGGCGACCGTGCCGCTGGCGGTGAGCATCAGCACCCGGGTCAGCGTCCCGGAGGCGGCCAGGTCGGCGCAGATCCGGTCGCCGTGCACGCCGGGCAGGTCCCGATCGAGGACCACCACGTCGTACCGGGTGACGAAGGCCGCCTCGTGCCCCGCGTCGCCGTCGTAGGCGACGTCCACGGCCATGCCGCGCTTGCGCAGCCCGCGCGCGATCGCGTCGGCGAGGTTCCGCTCGTCCTCGACCACCAGTACCCGCATCCCGGCCTCCCACCTCGTGACCTCCCGACAACCTAGTGCCGGCCACCAAACCAGCGTCCCTCGCCGTCGTTGCAAATATCCTTCGGGTACGCGATGCTTCCCGGCACCTGTTGACATCCGCCCGGCCGCCGTACCGGGCACCGAACGGACGGAGCAGGCCGTGACCGTGGTCGACCCCGGGCGGGACATCGCCTACCGACGCTTCCGGTTGCCGGCGGACCTGGATCTGGGCGCGGCCGACGGGGTGACCGCCGGACCGGACGGGCTGGTCATCGGCGTCCCGGCCGGCCGGACCGCGCACACCGACCCGCATTCCGGGGTCACCGCGACCTACGAGCTGGCGACCTGGACCTCACCGGTGGTCGAGGTCGGCTTCCCGGTCGGCGAGGTGGTGCCGTCCTGGACCGGGGACACCCCGGAGGGTTGCTGGCTGCGGGTGGAGCTGCGCGGCCGGGCCGGGAACGGGCCGACCACCGACTGGTACGACCTGGGGCACTGGGCCGCCGACGAGACGACGATCCACCGCAGCTCGGTCCCGGGGCAGGCGCAGGCGAAGGTGGACACCTTCGGCCCGCTGCGCTCGGCGGCCACCGGCTGGCAGGTCCGGGTCACCTTCCACCGGCGGGCCGGCCTGGCGGTGAGCCCGGTGCTGCGAACCGTCGGCGCGGTCGCCACGGCAGAGGCCCCGGACCCGGCCGGCGACCCGACCGCCGAGCCGACCGGCCCGGGCGGGCGGGCGACGGACCCGGTCACCCCGAGCGGTGACGCGGCCGACGTCCGGGGGCGGGTGCTCGACGTGCCCCGGTACTCGCAGCGCCTGCACGCCGGCGGGGAGACCCGATGGGGCGGCGGCGGGGACTCCTGGTGCAGCCCCACCTGCGTCTCGATGGTGCTGGACTTCTGGGGCGCCGGCCCCACCCCCGACCGCTACGCCTGGGTGGATCCGCCCGGCCATCGGCCGGTGGTGGTGCACGCCGCCCGACACTGCTACGACCACGCGTACGCGGGGGCCGGGAACTGGCCGTTCAACACCGCGTACGCCGCCCGGCACGGGGTGGACGCCTTCGTCACCCGGCTGCGCGGCCTCGCCGAGGCGGAACGGTTCGTCGCGGCTGGCATCCCGCTGATCGTGTCTGCGGCCTTCACGAAGGGCCAGGTGCCGGGGCTGGACTACGACACCCGGGGGCACCTGATGGTGCTGGTCGGCTTCACCGCCGACGGCGACCCGGTGCTCAACGACCCGTACGCGCCGGACGACGAGGCGGTCCGCCGGACCGTGCCCCGGGGGCCGTTCGAGGCGGCCTGGCAGGGCGGCAGCGGGGGCGTCACGTACGTGCTCCGGCCGGAGTCGGTGCCGTTGCCCCCGCCGCCCGCGCAGGCCAACTGGTGACTCACCGGTCCACCGGCCAGACCACCAGCCCGCCGGCCGGCCGCAGGCAGACCAGCGCCGTGGTGGCGTCGGCGCACTCGTCCCAGGTGCCGGGCAGCACCGCCCGGATCCGGGCCTGACCGGCCGGGATGTCCAGGGTCCCGACGAGCGTGCGGTCGTCGGGGAGCCGGCGGAACCCGAGCTGCCGGGGCGCCGACCGGTCGCCGCCGGCCAGCCGCCACCGGCCGAACCGCGCGAGGGTACGGCCGGTTTCCGGATCCAGGGCCGCCAGGTCGACCTCCAGCCCGATCGCCGGGGCGGCGGCGAGCAACCGGTCCCCGAAGGGGCTCACCCCGAGCCAGTGGTCGTCGGTCCAGAGCTGGCGGCCGGTGGCCGGGTCGAACACGCGTACCCCGGGGACCTGGCCCTGCAGGCAGACCACCCCCGCGCAGTCGGCGAACCAGGCGGCGGCCCGCGCCGGCACCGGGACGGTCCAGCGGCGGTCCAACCGGTCCAGCCCGTACGCGGTGACCATGTCCGGGGCCCCGTCGACCAGCAGCAGGTCCGCCACCACCTGGGTGAACCGGTACGACACCCGGTCGGTGGCGGGCGGCACCCGGCCGGCCCGGCGCAGCGCGCCCGAGCCGGCGTCGTGCACCGCCACCCGACCGTCGGCCGAGACCAGCACGATCTCCGTCACACCGCGGTCGCCGGACCGGTACGCCACCCCGTTGCCGGGCAGCGGCAGGGACCAGCGGGCCCGGCCGGTCGCCGGGTCCACCGAGCGGATGGTGCCCGAGCCGTCGGCCCGCGGCGTCTCGAAGAGGAGCCCGCCGGGGTGGGTCGGCACCGGGTAGCCGGACTCCCGCCAGCGCACCACCCCGGACGCCGGGTCCAGCACGGTGGTGACGGTGTCGCCGGCCCCGGCCGGGCTGCTGGTGACCAGCAGCAGCCCGGCCACCGTGCTCAGGCCCAGCACGTGGTCGCCGGTCGGCAGGACGAAGCGCCACCGCTGCTGCCCGTCGGGCAACCGGTGCCCGGTGACCACGCGGCCCCACCCGCCCACCGTGCCCGGCCCGTCGGCCACCACCAGCCGGCCGGCGACGATCAGGAAGCTGGCGCCCTGCGGTGCGGGCACCGGGATGCCCGCCGGCCGGCCGGCGGCCGGCGCCGCGCCGGCCAGGGTCAGCAGCGCGACGAGGCAGAGCGCCACCACCCGGACGGCGGGGGCCGGGGGCCGGCGGGGTTCCCGCGGCGGCTCGGCCTGCTCGCCGTGCGGCATCTCCCCCAGCTCGATCATGCGGCTCATCCGATCCGCCACACCCCGAAGGCACCGTCCCCCCGGCGGCAGACCAGCAGTGCCCCGCCGGCCTGGCAGTCCCCGGTCACCCCGGGAACGGCGTCGCGTACCAGGGCGTGGTCGGCCGCCGGATCCAGCTCCGCGACGAGCAACCGGCCGTCACCGGCCCGCCGTACGCCGAACAGCGGGGTGTCGAGGTCGTCCCGCCGGACCGGCTCCCAGTCGCCCAGGTCGGCGACGACCCGGCCGGTGGCCTCCGCGACCACCGTCTGCGCCAGCCCGTCCGCGCCCATCCCGGTGACCAGCAGCCGACCGCCGGCGGCCGCGAGCACCGCCTGCCAGGTCGGGTTGGTCCAGACGGTCCGCCCGGTGGCCGGGTCGAGGGCCCACATCCCGCCGGTCTGCCGGGTGGCGCAGAGCAGCCGGCCGCAGCGTTCCACGAACCCGACCAGGGGCAGCGACGCGGTCCAGCGCCGGCCCAGGGTGTCCAGGTCGTACGCGGTGACGCTGGCCCCGGCGTCGCCCACCAGCAGCAGCAGGCCGGCGGCCACCAGCGTCCGCCGCCGGGCGGGCAGCTCACCGGAGTGCAGGTCGCGGGCGACCAGCCGGACGCCGGAGGTGGCGTCGTGGACCTCGACCGGCCCGGCGGCGGGCACCAGCACCAGCCGCTCGACGCCGGCCGGCCCGACGCTCCAGTTCACGCCGTCGGCCGGGGTGGTCACCGTCCACAGGGTTCGTCCGGTCGCGACGTCCACCCGGCGGATCTCGTCCGCGCCGTCGCCCGCGACGGTCCGCAGCAGCACCGCGTCGCCCGCCGGGAGGACCACGCCGGGCAGCCGCCAGTCGACCCGCCCGGTCGTCAGGTCGACCGCCATGCTCTCCCACCGGGCGTCGTCGGCGGATCGCCCGTAGACGAGCAGTCGGCCGTCCCGCTCCATCCCGCCGATGAAGACCCCGCCGCCGGGGAGCAGGGTCCGCCAGCGGGCGCGCAGCCCGTCCGCCGTCATCCGGTACGCGGCGAGCTGCCGGCCCACGCCCCGCCCCGGGTCGGGCGGCTCCACCACGTACACCCGGTCGTCGACGACAACCGCGTCGGCGGCCGGGCCCCCGGGCACGGTGGCCGCGACCCGCGCGGGCACGGGCGCCGCGGCGGCGAGGGTGACCAACGCCACCACCAGCACGGCGAGGAAGCGGTACGGGCGGCCGCCGGCCGGTCGCCGCCGGACCGGCGGATCCGGCCTGACGTCGTCGCGGAGTTCACCCAGATCGATGATGGTCAAGGCCACCCCTCTCCGCGCCGCCGCCCCGGCGGGCCCCCACCGGGCCACCGGCCGGCCGGGTCGGGACCGTGCCGTCTGTACGATGGCCCGTCGTGGCTGTGCCGGTGGTAGACCCTTCGCTGAACTCCTCGCCCGTCGCGGCCGAGCCCGTCGTGGCGGACCCGCCGCGCCGGCCCCGACGCCGGCCGGCCCGTGGCGACGTGCTGGCGCTCGCAGCCTATGCGGTGCTCGGTGTCGTCGTCTGCCTCAACTACTGGGGCGATGTCGAGCACCGGGTCTCCTCGCACCTGCCGACCGACCACAGCTGGTTCGAGTGGCTCTTCGCGCACGGCGCCTATTCGGTCCGCCACCTGGAGAACCCGCTCTTCACGGCCCGGCAGAACGCCCCGGACGGGGTGAACATGATGGCGAACACCTCACTGCTCGGCGTGACCCTGCCGCTGGCGCCGCTCACCCTGCTCCTCGGCCCGCAGGTGATGTACGCGCTCTACCTCGGCGCGGCGCTGTCGGCCACGGCGGCCACGTCGTACTGGATGCTTTCCCGGCACCTGGTCCGGTCCCGCGCGGCGGCCTTCGTCGGCGGCGCGTTCCTCGGCTTCGCGCCCGGCGTCGTGCACCACGCCAACGGGCAGCCGAACTTCGTCTCCAACTTCCTGCTCCCGCTGATCGTGGTCCGGGTGCTGCGGCTCGGCGAGCCGGGCCGCCGGCTGCGCAACGGGATCGCGCTGGGCCTGCTGGTGGCCTACCAGATCTTCATCAACGAGGAGATGCTGCTGCTCACCGCGCTGGCCTGCCTGGTCGTGATGCTCGCGTACGTGGTGCAGCGGCCACGCGCGGCGTGGCGGCAGGCGGCCACCTTCCTGGCCGCCGGCGGCATCGGCGCGGGACTGGCCCTGCTGCTGGCCGCGTACCCGATCTGGTACCAGTTCAACGGGCCGCAGTCCTACCGGGGCCTGCAGGGCGGGATCTTCCACAGTTGGGGCGAGGACCTGATGGCCTTCGTCACCTTCGCCCGGGACACCGTCGCCGGCGACGAGGCGGTCGAGAAGACCATCGGGCTGACCGAGCAGAACAGCTGGTTCGGCTGGCCGCTGGTGCTGGTCGCCCTGGTCGCTCTGGTGCTGCTGGTGCGCCGCTCGCTGCCGGCCCGGATCGTCGCCGTGCTGGTGGTGGTCTTCACCGTCGCCGCGATCGGGCCCAAGGTGCGCCTCGACGGGGTGGAGACCACCGTCGACGGCCCCTGGGCGTACGTGCCGGACAACCTGCCGCTGGTCGAGATGATGATGCCGACCCGGCTCACCCTGGTGGTGGCCGGCGCGGTCGGCGTGCTGCTCGCGCTGGCCTGGAACGCCCTCGCCGGGGACGGTCGCCCGCCGGTGCCGGCCCCGCGCGCCGGGGCCACCTCGGCGCCGTCGCCCGCCGCCGGGCCGCGTCGCCGCTGGCTGCGCGGCGTCGGGTACGCCGCGATCGTGGCCGCCCTGCTGCCGCTCCTCCCCCGCCCGCTGCCGGCCCAGCAGATCGACCCGCCGCCGCACTTCATCACCGCGGGCACCTGGCGGCCGTACGTGCCGGACGGCCGGACCCTCGTGCCGGTGCCGATCCCGAGCAACGTGCACGGCCTGCCCACGCTGCGCTGGAGCGCGCTGACCGGGCTGCAGTTCCCCATCCCGGCCGGCTACTTCATCGGCCCGAACGAGAACGGCGAGGGCGTCTTCGGCGCGCCGAACCGGCCGACCAGCACGCTGATCTACTCCACCATGGACGCCGGCAAGGTTCCGGCGATCACCGACGAGAACCGCCGCCAGGCCCTCGATGACCTGCGCTTCTGGAAGGCGTCGGTGGTGGTGCTCGGGGCGAACCCGAGCGAGGGGGTGCTGCGCGAGCTGATGACCGCGCTGCTCGGCCCGCCGCAGCGGGTCGACGACGTCTGGCTCTGGGACGTCCGCGACCGAGTCTGACCCCGGCTAGCGTCGCCGATCACCCATCGCTGCGGTCCTGAATCGTCTACGCCGTCAAGTTCGTAGCGTCCCACCGGTCACCAGCTGCGGAGGACGAGGGCGGCGTGGTTCAGCCGAGCAGCGGGCGGACGTCCCAGATGTGCGCGCCGGACACGTCCCGGCCGGGGCCGACCAGGGCGTCCACGGTGGCCCGGACCGGGTCGCCGGGGAGCGAGCCGGCCTGCACCAGCACCGCCGCCCGCCAGTGCCGCAGGTCCTCGACCGCCTGGCGGCGTTCCGCCTCGCCGACCGGTGGCACCTGGCCGGTCTCGGCGGCCTGGCGCAGCAGCACCGAGGTGGGGCGGTCCGGCGCGCCCCAGCGCGCGGTCGGGTCGTCCGCGCCCCGGGGACCGATGAAGTAGCCGCCCGGCGCGGTGAAGGCCAGCCCGCTGCGGGCCGACCAGAGGGTGCCCGGGCTCACCGCCGCCCCGGTCACCGGGGGCACCGGCACCAGCGTCCGGCCCGGCGGGACGTACGCCCGCCAGTCGCCGTCGACGACGAAGGCCGGCACCGGCACGGCCGGCACGGTCCGGATCGGCGTCGGGACCAGCGGCAGCAGCGCGGCGGCGACCGCGCCGGCCCACGGCGCCCAGGTCCGGGCCGAGCGCAGGCGGACCCGGTCCAGGGCGAGGGCCAGGAGCACCCCGAGCACCGGCACGCAGACCAGCGCGAACCGGGCCGGCACCACCAGGTCCAGCAGCGGCACCCCGGCGACCAGCCGGTACGGCCCGGGCAGCCCGGTGTCGTGCTGGTTCACCACGATCGTGGTGCCGAGCGAGAGCAGGGCGAAGAGCAGCCCGCAGGCGGCCAGCGCGCGGACCAGGGGCCGCCGCCACAGCCGGACCACCACCAGCACGGCCAGCAGCGGCAGGAACGGCCCGAAGTAGGAGTTCTGCTCAGTCGGATTGGGCGACAGCAGCCCGGCCCGGTAACCGTCCCCGGCGACGCTCTGCCGGGCGGCGGCGGTGAACGAGGCCGCGTCGAGCCGGAATCCCCGGGCGTAGAAGGGCATCCCGCTGTAGTGGCCCGGGCCGTGGAACTGGAACCACAGCGGGTACGCCAGCAGCACCCCGGCGACCAGCGCCCCGATGGCGAGCCGGCGGGCCACCACGGGTGCCAGCCGGCGCGCGGCGGCCCGGTCGGCCAGCGCGTACGTCCCGGCGAACACCCCGGCGGCGAGGGCGAGGAAGATCAGGACCTCCTCGCCGAGGAAGACCTGGTAGGCGACGGCCAGCCCGAGCAGCACCCCGTCCCGGCGGATCCGGTCGGCGCGGGGCCGGAACACCAGGGCGAGGATCACCGGCACCAGGAACTGGGCGGCCATGTGCAGGTGCGCCCCGGCCTGCGCGACCATGCCGGGGGCGAAGCCGCAGAACAGCCCGCCGACCGCCGCGGCGGGCCGGGACCGGACCAGGCGGCGGGCCAGCAGCGCGTACCAGGCGGTGGCGGTGCCGGCGAGGCAGGCCACCACGGCGATGAGGAAGGTCACCTGGGGTCCGCCGAGCAGGGTGACCGGGGTGAGCGGCACGCCCAGCCCGAGCACCGAGGTGTTGGCCATCAGGTTCACCCCGTCCGGGGCGTTCAGGGCGGTGCTGTAGAGCGGGTTCTCCCCGCCGCTGACCGCCCGGGCCGCGTGGGCGAGCATCCACTCGAAGAGGATCTGGTCGCCGGCCTGATGGAACAGCCGTCCCGGGCGACCCCACTGGCCGGCGGTGAGCAGCACGGCCAGGCCGAGGTAGCCGGCGACGACCAGCGCGTCGACCGGCCGGGGCCACCGGCGACGGTCCGGCCGGGCCGGGGCGGACCCGGCCGGCGGCACGAGGCCGGGCGGCGGTTCCGGGGCGGCCGGGGTCAGACCGACTGGCTGGTCAGTGTCCGGACGTCCCACAACCACACGTCCAGCTCCTGCCGGGCCGGGCCGAGCAGCTGCTCGACGGTCCGGCGCAGCGGCTCGGCGTTCGGCTCGTTCAGCGGCAGCACGACGATGGCGGCCCGCCAGTGGCGCAGCTCGTCGAGGAAGCGGCGGCGCTGCCGGTCGTCCAGCTTCGGCGTACGCCCGGTGGCCGCCACCTCCTCCAGCAGGTCGCCGATGCCGCTCGGGCGCCCGCCGAACCGGCCCGGGTCGCCGGTGACCCCGTTGCGCGGGGCGAGGAAGTAGCCGCCGGGGATCTTGAAGGCCAGATCGGTGCTGGCCGCCCAGCGCATCGGGTTGGTGTTGCCCATGCTCGGCACCGGCACCGAGACCAGGGTCTGGTCCGGCCCGACGTACTGCCGCCAGCGGTCGGCGGTGATGAACCTCGGCACCCCGGGACGGGTGGTGACCTGCAACGGCATCGGCGCGATCGGGAGCAGGGCGAGCACCAGGCCGGCGACGGTCAGGATCCGCACGGTCCGCCGGTCGGGGACCCGCAGCGCCGCGGCCCGCTCGACGGCGAACGCCAGCAGCACCCCGATGACCACGCCGGTGATCATGCCGAACCGGGTGGGCACCACCGCGTCCAGCAGCGGCAGGCGGACCAGCAGCTCCCACGGCCCGGTGAACAGGTCCCGGTCCCACCAGGACACCCGCTCGCCGAGCGAGAGCACCGCGAAGAACGCCCCGGTCACGGCGAGCGCCCGGACCGCCACCTCGCGGCGCAGCCAGACCACGATGCCGACGGCCAGCAGGGACAGGCTCCAGCCGAAGAAGGCGTTCTCCTCGGAGTAGTTCGGGGCGAGGTTGACGTTGGCCCGCTCGTTGCCGCCCAGCGTCGTCGAGCCGGGGGCGAAGAACGCGGCGATGTCGTTGCCGTAGTCGCGCACGGCGTCGCTGAGCCCGTGGTACGCCATCGGCCCGGCGAACTGCACGTAGAGCGGGTACGCCAGCAGCGCCCCGGCGAGCACCCCGCAGACGGCCAGCCCGACGCCGAGCGGGCGCCACGCGGCGGCCCACAGCCCGCGCCGCTGGGCGACCACGGCGAGCAGGAACACGCCGCAGGCCAGCGCGGTGAAGAGCAGGATCTCCTCGTTGATGAACGCCTGCCCGGTGACCAGCAGGGCGAGCAGCGCGCCGTCGCGGACCGGGTGGGTGGAGCGGGTCAGCACCAGCACCCGCCAGACGATGAACGGCAGCAGGAACTGGGAAATGATGTTGGGGTGCCAGTTGGCGTGCGAGAGCATCGCCGGCGAGAACCCGCAGAACCAGGCGCCCACCGCGGCGGCCAGCCGGAGCCGGACCACGTGCCGGGAGAGCACCCGGTACCAGGCGGCGGCCGTGCCGGCCAGGCCGAGGGTGACCAGCGTGACGAAGGAGACCGCCGGTCCGAACAGGAGGGTGACCGGCACCATCGGGATGCCGAGGGCCAGGATGGCGGTGTTCGCCATCAGGTTGACCCCGTCCGGATAGTTGAACTGGTCGGTGTAGAACGGGAACTCGCCGTGCAGCACCACGCGGACCGAGTGGGCGAGGAAGAACTGCACCTGGGCCGGGTCGCCGCTGTAGAGGGCGGCCACCCGGCCTGCGGGATCGACCCAGATCCGGCTGGTCACCCAGAGCGCGGCGAGCAGGAAGACCGCGTGCACCGCGAGATCGATCCGGCGCAGCGTCCAGCGCCGGCGCCGCCGGGCCGCCGGTACGGCGTCCGACCTGGCCGGCGCGGCGGCGGGCGCCGGGTTGGCGGGCTCCGGGTTGGCGGGCGGCGCGGGGGCGGTCGGGGCGACGGTGGTGACGGAGGCGGAGCCCGTCGGGGCGTCGGCGTCCGGCGGCGAGTCGCCACGGGGCTCGGCAGGCGTCACAGTCGGCGGAGTCTACCGGAGCCGGAAAATGGCCACTGAGCGCGCACCGCCGTCCTCTGTGGTCACTTCCGGATGGGCGAGGCGGTTGCGGGCGGACCGCCGCGCGTCTCGTACCATGTGGCTTCGCGAAATCGACCGGATCGGGGGCGTACAGGTGGTTTCAGTCCGCCGCCGCGGCACGACGGCCACCATACTGCTGACCCTGCTGCTGGCGACGACCGGCTGCGGGCCGGTCGCCGGACGGCAGTCCGGCGACCTTCGGGTCGGTTACGACAGCCTGGACGGGCAGCTCACCGTCTGGCCGGGGCGCGGCAGCCTGGCCGAGGACGCCGCCGCGATCGCGGAGATCAGCCGGGCCGTCCGGGACTGGCGTTCGCCGGTCGACGACCGGGCGCACCCGCCGTCGTCCGGCATCCTCTTCGCCGGCGAGGTGGCCGGCGCGCCGCTGGCCCTCGTCGCCGCCGACGTGCCCGGCGAGAGCGCCTCCTGGCTGCTGCAACTCGCCCGCGACGGCGACCGCTGGCGGATCGACCACGCCACCGAGTACACCGACCCCGGCTACCTGGTCTACTCCGACGTGCTGCCGGTCCAGGTCGGCGACGGGCGCCGCTATCTCACCTCGGCCCGGGTGCAGCGGCTGCTCGGCCCGGACGGCCGCACGCTGGCCACCACCGACGGCGTCACCGAGCCGGTCGCCGTGCCGGCCTGCCAGGCGGTGGAGCTGACCGCGACGCTGCGGGCGACCCGGTCGCTGCCGCGCGGCCGGGCCGCGGACCGCGTCCTCGACCTGGGTACGGACACCGCGGACCCCCGCTATCCCCTGGTCCGCGACGAGACCGGCTCCGGCCGGCGCGCGCTGACCGGATTGGACATCTGCCACCTCACCGACACCCGGGGGCCCTTCGGCAGCGTGCCGCGCCGGATCGGCGACCGGGACGCGCCCCGCTCGGCGCCGGAGTCCTGGCCGATGGCGAAGATCGCCGTCCGGTCGCTCGGCGAGGTGGCGCTGGGCGGCGGTGAGCCGGGTGACCTGGAGCAGCTGACCTGGGAGAGCGCCACCGGCACGATGACCGCGGTGATCTACCGCCCGGGCGACGGCGGGACGCCGGTGGTCTCCCCCGCCGACCGGTCCACCACCCTCCAGGCGTACTACCTGCCGGTGCCCGGGCAGCCCGTCGCCGTGTTGAGCTGGCGGACCAACCGGGACGCCTCGTTCGCCGCGCCGCCCGGCACGCAGCGGCTGGTGGAGCGGCCGGGCCTGGTGGTGGTGCCGCAGCCGGACCGCAAGCAGACGTTCAGCCTGGCCGGTACGGAGAAGACCTGGTACCGGTCGGTCGGCGGCCGCTGACCGACCGGATCGTCACGCCCCGAATCGCCGGCTGCGCGCCGCATAGGACCGCAGCGCGCGCAGAAAGTCGATCTTCCGGAAGCCGGGCCAGTACACGTCGCAGAAGTACAGCTCGGAGTAGGCGGCCTGCCAGAGCAGGAAGCCCGACATCCGGCGCTCCCCACTCGTCCGGATGACCAGATCCGGGTCGGGCCGGCCGCCGGTGTACAGGTGCTCCCCGATGTCCTCGACCGTCAGGCCGCGCGCCGCCTCGTCGGGGGTCGCGCCGGCCCGTGCCGCCTCCGCCAGCAGCGAACGAACGGCGTTCACGATCTCCTCGCGGCCGTCGTAGCCGACCGCCACCGTGAGGTGGAAGTCGCCACCGCGCTCACCGGTGGCTTCCTCGGCCAGCTTCAGGGCGTGGCGGGTCGAGTCGGGCAGCACGTCCAGCCGGCCGGCCAGGTGCAGCCGCCACGGGTTGCGCGGATGCAGGAGTGGCTCCGCGACGACCTCCTCGATCATCCGCATCAGGTGCTCCACCTCGTCGGACGCCCGCTTGCGCACGTTGTCGACGGAGGCGACGTACAGCGTCACGTGGGGGATGCCGAGTCCGGCACACCAGCTCAGCACCTCGTGGATGTGCTCGGCCCCGTACCGGTGGCCCAGCCTGGGGTCGTCGAAGCCCATCTGCCGGGCCCACCGGCGGTTTCCGTCCATCGCCATGGCGACGTGCCGCGGCCGCGGCACGTCGGCGAGCTGGCCGCGCAGGCGGCGGGCGTACAACTGGTAGGCGACGCGGCGCACGGACTCGATCATGGTCAGATGAAACCACGTACGGCGTCCGGAAACGGGGACGGGCGGCCCTGCCGGTGCAGGGCCGCCCGTTCGGCGTGGGACGTCAGTTCTTGGCGGTGGCCTCATCGGCGGTGGGCTCGACGGGCTGGGCGTCGAGGCCGGAGATCCAGCCGGTGACGTCGCGGGCCACGTCCTGCGCGGTGAGGCCCAGGTCGGCCAGGATCTGCGCGCGGGTGCCGTGCGGGTGCCAGTCGGCCGGCACCCCCAGGTCCTTCAGCGGCACCCGGACGTCCGCGTCCCGCATGGCCTGGCCGAGCGCGTCGCCGACGCCGCCGACCCGGACGCCGTCCTCGACGGTGACCACGAGCCGGTGCGCGGCGGCCAGCTCGACCAGCTCGGCCGGGACCGGGCGGACCCAGCGCGGGTCGACCACGGTGACCCCGTAGCCGTGCTCGGCGACCCGGGCGGCGACCTCCATGCCGAGGCCGGCGAACGAGCCGACCGCCACCAGCAGCACGTCGGTACGCGCCGACTCGGCCAGCACGTCGACCGCGCCGACCCGGCGGACGGCCGGCAGGTCGGCGGCGACGGTGCCGGTCGGGAAGCGCAGGATGGTCGGGCCGTCGTCCACGGCCACCGCCTCGCGCAGCTCCTCGCGGAGGCTCGCGGAGTCGCGGGGCGCGGCGATCCGCAGGCCGGGCACCACGCCGAAGACCGACATGTCCCAGATGCCGTAGTGGCTCGGCCCGTCCGGCCCGGTGATGCCGGCCCGGTCCAGCACGAAGGTGACCGGCAGCTTGTGCATCGCCACGTCCAGCAGGACCTGGTCGAAGGCGCGGTTGAGGAAGGTGGCGTAGACGGCGACCACCGGGTGCAGGCCGCCCATCGCCAGGCCGGCCGCCGAGGTGGCCGCGTGCTGCTCGGCGATGCCCACGTCGTACACCCGCTCGGGGTACTTGCGGGCCAGGGTGGCGATGCCGGTGGGCTCGGCCATCGCGGCGGTGATGCCGACCACGTCGGGGCGCTCGTCGGCGATCTTGACCAGCTCGTCGGCGAAGACGTGGGTCCACTTGACCGACGGCGCGGCGACCAGCTGGCCGGTCTCGACGTCGAAGGCACCGCCGGGGCCGTGCAGGCAGTCCGCCTCGTCCTCCTCGGCCGGGCGGTAGCCGTAGCCCTTGCGGGTGACCGCGTGCACGATCACCGGGCCGCCGAAGTTCTTGGCCGCACGCAGCGCCGACTCGACCGCGGCGACGTCGTGGCCGTCGACCGGGCCGACGTACTTGATGCCGAGGTCCTCGAACATGGCCTGCGGGGCGACCGCGTCCTTGATGCCCTTCTTGACCGCGTGCAGCACCTCGTACATCGGCTTGCCGACGAACGGCGTGTTGCCGAGCGCGTCCTTGACGGTGTCGAGCACCTTCTCGTAGCCGGGGTTGAGCCGCAGCGAGGAGAGGTGGTCGGCGAGGCCGCCGATGGTCGGCGAGTAGGACCGGCCGTTGTCGTTGACCACGATCACGAGCGGGTTGCCGGCGGTGGCGATGTTGTTCAGCGCCTCCCAGCACATGCCGCCGGTCAGGGCGCCGTCGCCGACCACGGCCACCACGGCGCGCTTCTCGCCGCGCAGCGCGTACGCCTTGGCCAGCCCGTCGGCGTAGGACAGGGCGGTGGAGGCGTGCGAGTTCTCGATCAGGTCGTGCTCGCTCTCCGCCTGGTTGGGGTAGCCGGAGAGGCCACCGCGCTGGCGGAGCTTGTCGAAGCCCTCCTGCCGGCCGGTGATGATCTTGTGTACGTAGGCCTGGTGGCCGGTGTCGAACAGGAGCCGGTCGCGCGGCGAGTCGAAGACCCGGTGCATCGCCAGCGTGAGCTCGACGACACCCAGGTTGGGCCCGATGTGCCCGCCGGTGCGGGAGACCTTGGCGATCAGGAAGTCACGGATCTCGGCGGCGAGGATGTCCAGCTGCTCGGCGGTCATCCGCTTCACGTCCTGCGGACCCCGGACGGTGCCCAGCAGCCGGCCGTGGTTGGCCGTGCCCTCTTCAACACTCATGACGGAAGAGTCTATCGGCCGTCCCACAGCCCGCAGCCCGGCCGTGGATCTCCCCAGGTGAGGGCCGGATCAGCAGTCGATCACCAGCCGGCGCGGCGGGGCGGGCGGGGCCGCCGCCCGGGCCGGTCCGGCCGGGGTCCAGGAGCCCAGCACGGCCGCCCGGGTGGCGCCGGTCACCGACGGGATCGCGCCCGGCAGCCCGTGCCAGGAGAGCCAGCCCAGCAGGGCGAACGCGTACGCCTCCTTGGCCTGCGCCGGCACCCCCAGCTCGTCGGTGGTGCGCAGCCGCCAGCGTCGCCGCCCCAGCGCCGCCAGCCGGCCGCGGAGTGTGGGATTGCGCACTCCGCCGCCGGCCGCGACCACCTCGGTCACCCCGTGCCGGTCGCAGGCGTCGGCGACGGTCCGGGCGGTCAGCTCGGTGAGGGTGGCGAGCACGTCGTCGGGGGCCACCGGTACGCCCAGGGCGGCCAGCCTGGCCTCCAGGTAGCCGGCGTGGAACAGCTCCTTGCCGGTGGACTTGGGCGGCGGCGCGGCGTAGTACGGCTCGGCGAGCAACAGCGCCAGCAGCTCCGGGTGCACCCGTCCGGCGGCCGCGCGGGCCCCGTCGAGGTCGCAGGGGCGGTCGAGGAAGCGCCGGGCGGCGGCGTCCAGCAGGGCGTTCGCCGGGCCCACGTCGTACCCCAGGACGGGCGCGCCCGGGGCGACCACGGTGAGGTTGGCGATCCCGCCCAGGTTGAGCGCCGCCCGCGGCCCGGTGGTCGGGTCGAGCAGCAGCGCGTCGAACGCCGGCACCAGCGGGGCGCCCTGGCCGTCGGCCGCGACGTCCGCCGACCGCAGGTCGTGCAGCACCGGTACGCCGACCCGCGCCGCCACCCGGGCCGGCGCGCCGAGCTGGAGGGTGCCCCGGGCCCGGCCCGCCTCGACCCAGTGGAAGACCGTCTGCCCGGGTGAGACGACCACGTCGGCCGTGCCGCCGGCCAGCTCCACGCCGGCCGCCGCCGCCTCGGCGAAGACCTCGCCGAGCCGGTTGTCCAGCCGGCAGACCGCCTCGATGGTGGTGGCCGCCGGGGGCAGCAGCGCCCCGATCTCGGCGCGCAGCTCGTCGTCGTAGTCGAGGCTGCGGTGCCCGAGCGGGCGCAGCCGCAGCGTCTCCCCGTCCCGGGTGAACTCGGCCGCCACCACGTCCACCCCGTCGTACGAGGTGCCCGACATCAGCCCGACGATCTTCACCGGGCCAGGCTAGTCAGTCCGACGGCTCCGGGTCGCGGCGCGACGGCAGACCGGCCTTCATTCGGTCCGGAGCGCCGCCTAGCGGCGCGGAGGCCGAATTATGGCCGCCAGCCGAGCTGGAGTTGTCGAAGGGCGGCAGGAACAGGCCGACCAGCTCGACGTGCTGGGTCATCGGGAACAGGTCGAAGCCGCGCAGCGCGGCCAGCCGCCAGCCGAGCCCGGTGAAGGTGCGCACGTCCCGGGCGAAGGCGGCCGGGTCGCAGGCCACGTACGCCACCGCCCGCGGGCCGGCGGCGGCGATGTGCCGGACCACCGACGCACCCGCGCCGGATCGGGGCGGGTCGAGCACCACCAGGTCGACCGGCCCGGTGACCCGGCGGCGGGCCAGCGCCGTCTCCACCCGGGCCGCGACCACCTCCACCCGGGGCAGATCGGCCAGGTTCTCGCGGGCCGCCTCGACGCCCTGCGACGCGGACTCGACCAGGGTGACCCGGGCGTCGCCGACCCGGCCGGCGAGCGCGGCGGCGAACAGGCCCGCGCCGCAGTACAGGTCCCAGGCGGTCTCACCGGGACGCGGGTCGAGCAGGTCGACGACCGCGCCGACCAGAGTGTCCGCCGCGGCGGGGTGGACCTGCCAGAAGCCGGACGCGGGCAGCGTCCAGTCCCGGCCGGCGGCCACCTCGCGGACCCGCTGCGGGCCGCTGACCGGAGTGGGCACCCCGTCGGCGTACGCGGTCACGCTGACGTCCCCGCCCGTGGCGGCGACCGTCTCGACCGCGTCCGCGTCCGGCCAGCGGGCCCCGCTGGGGGTGAGCACCGGCAGCTCCTGGACCGCCGGGTGGGCGATCAGGCAGCGGTCCACCGGCACCACCTCGTGCGAGCGGTGCTTGAGCAGCCCGGCCCGGCCGGCGCCGTCGACCGCGTAGCGGACCCGGGAGCGCCAGCCCAGCGATCCGCCGGGCAGCGCCTCGACCCGGACGCCGAGCGCGTCCACCTGGGCGTCGGTGAGGCCGCCGAGCCGGGTGAGCTGCTCGCGCACCACGGCGGACTTCCAGCGCAGCTGCGCCTCCGGGGCGACGTGCTGCAGGTCGCAGCCGCCGCAGCGGCCCGGCCGCGCGTACGGGCAGGGCGGCTCGACCCGGTCCGGGGAGGCGGTCAGGACCTCCACCGCGTCGGCCCGGGCGAACCCCCGGTGCAGCTCGGTCACCTCGGCGACCACCCGCTCGCCGGGCAGCGCGTGCCGGACGAAGACCACCTGGCCGTCCACCCGGGCCACGCAGTGGCCGCCCGGGGCGACCGCGTCCACGGTCAACTCGACCCGCTCCGCCTCCTCCAGCCCGGCCCGGGCGTCGGTGGGCGCCGTCACGCGCGGTCCCCGGCGGTCGTGCCGCTCTCCCCGGGCGGGGCGGAGACCACCGGCGGAACGGTCGGCGGCAGGGTGCTGCGCGGGGCCACCCGGGGTCCGCGCGCCGGTCCCCGGCTGAGCGTGGCGTCCAGCCGGTCCAGGTTCTTGGTGGCGGTCGAGGCGAGCTGCCACGGGACGCTGGTCACCATCACGCCCGGCTCGAAGAGCAGCCGGCCCTTGAGCCGCAGCGCGCTCTGGTTGTGCAGCAGGTTCTCCCACCAGCGGCCCACCACGTACTCGGGGATGAAGACGGTGACCACGTCGCGGGGCGACTCCCGGCGGACCGACGCGACGAAGTTGAGGATCGGCCGGGTGATCTCCCGGTACGGGGAGTCGACCACGGTGAGCGGCACCGGCAGCTCCCGCCGCTCCCAGTCCGCCTGGAGGTCCCGGGTGTCCTTCTCGTCGACGTTCACGGTCACCGCGGTCAGCGTGTCCGGCCGGGTGGCCCGGGCGTACGCGATGGCCCGCAGGGTCGGCTGGTGCAGCTTGCTGACCAGCACGATGGCGTGGTTGCGGGCGGGCAGCACGGCCCGCTGCTCGGTCGGCTCCAGCTCGGCGGCGACCCGGTCGTAGTGCCGGCGGATGGCCAGCATGAGCAGGTAGATCACCGCCATCGCGGCGATCGCGATCCACGCGCCGAGCAGGAACTTGGTGACCAGGACGATGATCAGCACCACGCCGGTCAGGGCCATGCCGAAGGTGTTGATCGCCCGGGAGCGGATCATCCGGCGCCGCGCCTCCGGGTCCCGCTCGGTACGCAGGTGCCGGTTCCAGTGCCGGATCATGCCGGCCTGGGAGAGCGTGAACGAGACGAACACCCCGACGATGTAGAGCTGGATCAGTCGGGTCACCTCGGCCTGGAAGCCGACGATCAGTACCACGGCGGCGACGGCGAGAAAGACGATGCCGTTGGAGAAGGCCAGCCGGTCGCCCCGGGTGTGCAGCTGGCGGGGCAGGTAGCGGTCCTGGGCCAGGATCGAGCCGAGCACCGGGAAGCCGTTGAAGGCGGTGTTGGCGGCCAGGAACAGGATCAGCGCGGTCATCGCGGCCACCACGTAGAGCAGCACCGAGCCGTTGCCGAAGACGGTCTCGCCGAGCTGGGCGGTGACGGTCTTCTGCACGTACCCGTCCGGCCCGGAGACGATCTGCGACGGGTTCTCCACGAACTGGAGCCCGGTGAGCCGGGACAGCCAGACGATGCCGACCAGCATGCTCACCGCGATGGTGCCGAGCAGCAGCAGGGTGGTCGCCGCGTTCCTCGACTTCGGCGCCTTGAACGCGGGCACGCCGTTGGAGATCGCCTCCACGCCGGTCAGCGCGGCACAACCGGAGGAGAAGGTGCGCAGCAGCAGGAAGATCAGGGCGAAGCCGGTGACGCTGTGCTCGGCGTGGATCTCCAGCCCGGCGCTCGGTGCCCGCAGGTCGTCACCGAGCACGAAGATCCGGAACAGCCCGGTCAGCAGCATGCCGCCGATCACGATCACGAAGCCGTAGGTGGGGATGGCGAACGCGGTGCCGGACTCCCGCAGGCCGCGCAGGTTCATCGCGGTGAGCAGCACCACCGCGCTGACCGCGATGAGCACCTTGTGGGTGGCCACGAAGGGCACCACCGAGCCGAGGTTCGCCACGCCCGAGGAGACCGACACCGCGACCGTGAGCACGTAGTCGACCAGCAGCGCGCTGGCCACAGCGAGGCCGGCACGCGGCCCGAGGTTGACCGTGGCCACCTCGTAGTCGCCGCCGCCGGAGGGGTAGGCGTGCACGTTCTGCCGGTAGCTCGCCACCACGGTGAGCATCACCACGACGACGGCGAGCGCGATCCACGGGGAGAAGAAGAACGCCGACGCGCCCGCGATGGAGAGCGTCAGCAGGATCTCGTCCGGGGCGTACGCGACGCTGGAGAGGGCGTCGGAGGCGAACACCGGCAGCGCGATGCGCTTCGGCAGGAGGGTGTGCTGGAGGCGGTCGGACCGGAACGGTCGACCGAGGAGGAGTCGCTTCAGCAGCGAGGTGGGTCTGGCCACAACCGCCAAGAGTACGACCACCGCGCGCCGGACGGTGGGGGTGCCTGATCACCCTCGCGTGCGCCCGCGCGGTACGGTCGGCTCCCCGCCGGCGGCGGGGACGTGGCAGGCTCGCAGACGACGGGCCAGCGGGCGGCACCGTGGGAGGAGCGGACACCGTGCATGTCGTGATCATGGGCTGCGGCCGGGTCGGGTCGACCCTGGCGCACAGCCTGGAGTCCCGGGGGCACTCGGTGGCGGTGATCGACCAGGACGCGGACGCGTTCCGCCGCCTCGGACCCGACTTCGCCGGCATCACCGTCACCGGCGCCGGCTTCGACGGCGAGGTGCTGCGCCAGGCCGGCATCGAGCGGGCGGACGCCTTCGCGGCGGTCTCCAGCGGCGACAACTCCAACATCATCTCGGCCCGGCTGGCGCGGGAGACCTTCGGCGTCTCCCGGGTGGCCGCCCGCATCTACGACCAGCGCCGCGCGCAGGTCTACGAGCGCCTCGGCATCCCCACCGTGGCCACCGTCCGGTGGACCGCCGACCGGATTCTGCGCCACCTGGTCCCCGAAGGGAACGTGGAGATCTTCCGGGACCCGACCAGCACCGTGTCGATCATCGAGGTGCCGGTGCACAAGGACTGGATCGGCCGGTCGCTGCGGCAGCTCGAGGATGCCACGAGCGCCCGGGTCGCGTACCTCATCCGGTTCGGGATCGGCACGCTGCCCACCACCTCCACCGTGGTGCAGGAGGGCGACCAGGTCTTCATGCTGGTGACCGACGACATCATCGGGTCGGTCACCTCGGTGGCGGCGGCGCCGCCGGAAGGAGGGCACTGAGCGATGCGCATCGCCATCGCGGGCGCCGGCAACGTGGGCCGGTCGATCGCCCAGGAGCTGATCGACAACGGGCACCAGGTGATGCTGATCGAGCGGCAGCCCAAGATGCTGCGGCCCGACCGGGTGCCGGCCGCCGAGTGGGTGCTCGCCGACGCGTGCGAGCTGGCCAGCCTGGAGGAGGCCAACGTCTCCGGCTGCGACGTGGTGGTGGCCGCCACCGGCGACGACAAGGTCAACCTGGTGGTCTCGCTGCTGGCCAAGACCGAGTTCGCGGTGCCCCGGGTGGTCGCCCGGGTCAACCGGGCCGAGAACGAGTGGCTCTTCACCGAGCAGTGGGGCGTCGACGTCGCGGTGAGCAAGCCGCGCGTGATGGCCGCCCTGGTTGAGGAGGCGGTCACGGTCGGCGACCTGGTCCGGCTGATGACCTTCCGGCAGGGCGAGGCGAACCTGGTCGAGATCACCCTGCCGCCGACCGCCCCGTACGTGGGCCAGCCGATCCACGCGGTGCCGATCCCCCGGGACGCCGCCCTGGTGGCGATCCTGCGCGGCAAGCGGGTGCTGGTGCCCACCCCGGACGACCCGATCGAGGCCGGCGACGAGCTGATCTTCGTGTGCACGGCCGCGGTGGAGGACGAGGTCCGCGCGGTGATCCTCGGCCCGGACAGCGTCGGCCGCACCCGGGACCGGGCCTGACCCTCGTCGGGGTCCCGCCGGCCGGCCCTCGCCGGCCACGGCCGGCGGGCCCTCAGGCGCCCGGCAGCGGCGTCGGCGCGGTCTCCCGGGTGACCCGGCGCACCGTCCAGACCGTGATCAGCAGCAGCAGCGCGTACGGCGGGTAGCCCAGGGCGAGCCGGGCCACGCCCAGCGCGGTGTCCTGGTGGGCCAGGTAGAGCCCGGCCTGCACGCCCACCTTGGCCAGCCACACCACGCCCCAGAGCACGGTCAGCTGGGTGAAGGTGCGGACCAGCCGGGGGTCGTCCCGCCACTCCGCGCGGCCCTTGGCCACCAGCACCGACCAGATCCAACCCACCAGGGGCTGCCGGATCACCGCCGAGACCAGCAGGGCCAGGCCGTAGCCGATGCCGTAGAGGATGCCGGGCAGGTAGAAGTCCCGCTCGTCGCCGGTCCGCCAGGCAATGGCCGCGCCGATGGCGATGCCGACCAGGCCGTTGACGGCGTGCCGGACCGGCCGTCGCTGGGCCAGCCGCAGCCCGGCGATGAGCAGCGCCACCGTCACCGAGGCGATCACCGCGGGACGCAGCTCGCCGAGCACGTTGGCGATCACGAAGACCACCACGGGGATGCTCGACTCGACCAGGCCGCGCCAGCCGCCGAGCTGGTCGGCCATCTGCTCGGCGAGGCTGGGCAGCCGCTCGTCGTCCTCCGGCCCGGTCTCCGGCTCGGTGTGCTGTCCGGTCGTCACTTCGGCGACTCCAGCTCGTAGTACGGGTTGTAGATCACCTTGCGGTCGTCCCGGACAGCCATCCGGCCGCGGGCGGTCAGGTGCCGGCCCGGTTCGATCCCGGCGATGTGCCGTCGGCCCAGCCAGACCAGGGTGACCACGTCGTTGCCGTCGTAGAGGTCGGCCTCCAGGGTCGGCAGGTTCGTCCGCGGCGTGTAGACCACCGTGCGGAGCCGCCCGGCGACCGAGACCACCTGCCCCCGGCGGCACTGGTGGGCCGGCATGCCGCCGGACTCGGCGCTCTCCCGGCGCAGCTCCTGCGCCTCGATCTCGGACTCGCTCGCGGTGAGCCGATGCAAAAGCCGCCGGAGCGACACCCGGCTCTCGTCGGTCGTCATGACCTCCGCGTCACCCTTCTCCACCCGGCTCGGCCCGGCAGGCGCCGGAAACCGTCCCGCCAGCGTAGCCCGATTCACCCCGGCCGCGGCACCGGCGTCCGGGGCGTACCGCCGCCGGGGGGACGGACGCACGACGGGCCCGGCGCCGTCGACGGGAGCCGACGGGCAACCGGGCCCGGTGTGGTGTGCCTCAGGCCTCGCGCTGTTCCGGCGCGGGCTGCTGGCCGGCCGCCTGCTGCTCCGCCACCTCGCGGGGCAGCCGCAGCGGCAGCGGCTCCCGGACCGGCTTGGCCTCGTGGCCCCGGTCGACCACGAGGCCGTCGAGGCAGGCCGCCAGCGGGCCGGCGGCGACCGGGTTGGTGGCCGCCTCGCCCTGGTAGACGCCACGGACCATCCAGCGCGGCCCGTCGATGCCGACGAAGCGCAGGTCGGTCACGCCGTCCGGGGTACGCACCCGGGCCCGCAGCTCGGTGCCGTACTCCCCCTCGGCCTCCTGGGCGGCCGCGCCGTCGTTGAACAGCGACTGCCGGATCTCCTCGCGCACCTCGTCCCAGATGCCCTCGGAGCGGGGGGCGGCAAAGACGCCGAGCTGGAGGGCGTTCTGGCCGTGCACCAGCACGACCTGCTGGATCACGCCCTGCGGGTCGGCCTGCACCCGCACCTCGACCTCGGGCACCGCCGGGATCTGGAGGCTGCCCAGATCGAGCCGGGGCGCCTCGGGCGCCTCGGAGACGTCGTACGGGCCCCGGGACGGCGCCTGCGAGGTCTCCTCGGCCTCCTGGGCGTCGAGGACCCCGGTGTTCCGGTCGTCACGCGCGTGCCGCGCGTCCTCGGCCCGCTTACGGGAGAAGATCACTGCGCCCACCCTCCGCTGTTCGCACTCACCCTGCCACCTCTTCCGTCTGCCCGCCCGCCGGGGCCGGAACCAGCCCGGCGTGCCCGCCGGTGGACCCGTGCCCGCCGGCACCGCGCCGGGACGCGGGCAGTTCCGCCACCGGCTGGAAATCGGCCCGCGCGACCCGCTGGACGACGAGCTGCGCGATCCGGTCGCCCCGGCTGATCTTCGCCGGGGTGTCCCGATCATGATTGATCAGGTTGACCAGGATCTCACCCCGGTAGCCGGCGTCGACCGTACCGGGCGCGTTGAGCACCGTCACGCCGAGTCTGGCCGCCAGCCCCGATCGGGGATGCACCAGCCCGACGTACCCCTCGGGCAGCGCGATGGCCACGCCGGTCGGCACCAGGGCCCGCCCGCCGGGCGGCAGCTCCACGTCCGCGGCGGCCACCAGGTCCGCGCCGGCGTCGCCAGGGTGGGCGTACGCCGGCAGCGGCAGCTCGGGGTCGAGCTGGCGTACGGGCACGGGTACGAGGTCTGTCACGGTCTTCCTCTTCCGTCCGGTCCTTGCGGGGGTGACCCTGCCATCCTGCCGGTTGGCGGGCCGGCCGTGCGCCGTACCCTCGGACTGTGCGCCAGTCGTCGTCCTCGCCCGCCCCGGCGTCCCGGGTGACCCCCGCAACGGAGTACGCGGAGCGGCTCACCCTGCCCTGGTGGGCCTGGCCGGCCGGGCTCGCCCTGGCCGGGCTCCTCGCCGCCGAGCTGTGGATGGGCGCGAGCGGCGTCCGCGCCTGGCTGCCCTTCGTGGTGCTGATCCCCGCGGCGGTGGCCGGGCTGGCCTGGCTGGGCCGGATCCGGATCGCGGTCCGCGACGGCGAGCTGCGGGTGGACGACGCTCGCCTCCCGGTCCGGTACGTCGCCGACGTCGTCCCGCTCGACGCGGCCGGCCGGCGCGAGGTGCTGGGCGTCGGCGCCGACCCGATCGCCTTCGTGGTGCAGCGGCCCTGGGTCGGTGGCGGGGTGCAGATCGTGCTCGACGACCCCGCCGACCCCACCCCGTTCTGGGTGGTCAGCACCCGGCACCCGGTGGAGCTGGCCACCGCCCTCCTCGCCGCCCGCGACGCCGCCTGACAGCCCCCTCGCCGCACCCGGCCGCCGCGGTCCCGCACTGTCGCCGCGTCCGCCCGCCCGCCCGGGTCCCCGCCGAGCCCTGATGTCGCACCGTTTCCCGGGAAGAGTGCTCATTCGCGAGCCGGAAGCCACTCTTTCCGGGAATGAATGGCGTCGGGGTAGTGGGTGGCGCTCTCTCCGTGCGAGGACACGCCGCGAGGGACGGCGCCGGAGCGGGGGCGACGCCGGTAGGTGGCGCCGGTGTCAGGGGAGGGCGGGGCGGGAGCCGCCGGGGAGTTCGCGGCTGCGGCGGCGCAGGTCCTTGCGGAGTTGGTCGGCCAGGGTGCGGGTGGCCCGGCGGTTGAGGTAGCCGGCCACGGCCGCGCCGGTCAGGAACGGCCCCAGCGTGGTCAGGTTCCGGCCGAACCGGCGCAGCAGGCTGTCCCGCAGCTCGCGGCGGGCGGCGGTGCTCAGCACCGCGCTCACCCCGACCCCGGGCATCATCGGATTGATCCCTCGCTGGGTGGCCCAGGACTGCACCAGGGCGACCGCGCGCTGCGTGCCGCCGGTGGGCAGCGGAAGCCGGTGGAGCTCGTGCAGCTCGCCGATCAGTTTCAGCTCGATGGCGACCACCGCGACCGTTTCGGCGGCCAGCAGCACGGGCGCGGAGAGCAGTGTCGGGGTGACCGCCCATTCCACCGCGGCGACCCCGCCACCCGCCGCGCCGACCCCGGCGGTGGCCCGGGCGGCGTTGCGGATCAACCGCTCGGCCAACTCGTCGTCGTCCAGGCCGGGGAAGTGCCGCCGCAGCGTGGCCAGATCACGGATCGGCACGTGCGGAGCGACCTCGGCGACGGTGTCCGCCATCCAGCGGATCGCGGCCTTGGGCTTGAACAGGTCGGTGATTCCACGGGCGCGCGCCTGACCGACCAGCCGGGTGAGGAGCTGGCGGCGACGGGCGGGCGCGATGTCGTCCGCCGTGAGGGCGGCGACGGTCGCGCCGAGCTGGTCGCCGTCGGCGGCCGGCGCGGACCGCTCGGCGTCAACCGCCCGCTCGGCGTCGGCGGCCGGCGCGGGCCGCTCGGCACCGTTCCCGGTCGACGGCTCGGCGCCGGCCCCGTCGGCGTCCGGACCTTCGGCTCGCTCGCTGCGTCCGCTCACGCCGCCGCCTCGCTTCGCTTCCCGGCGGCGCGACGCGCCACGCTACTGAACCGCATGGTTCGCTCGCTGCGCTCGCTCACTGTCCGCCCTCCCGTGCTCCGCGGCGTGGCAGCCGCCGGTACGAGTCAAGCAGCTTCCCGCCGCCGGCGCACGGCGGCTCGAACAGCGGCGGCCCCGTCGAGGAGGCCGCCGCCGGTGACACGCGTCGGGGTCAGACGCACTCGCGGCAGATCAGTTCGCCGTTCCGCTCGACCGCGAGCTGGCTGCGGTGGTGCACCAGGAAGCAGCGGCCGCACCGGAACTCGTCCTGCTGCATCGGTAGCACCTTGACCGTGAGCTCTTCGTCGGCCAGGTCGGCACCGGGCAGCTCAAAGCTCTCCGCCACCTCAGCCTCGTCGACGTCCACGGCGCCCGACTGTGAGTCGACCCGCCGGGCCTTGAGCTCTTCCAGGCTGTCCTCGCCGAGGTCGACCTCGTCGCGACGCGGGGCGTCGTAGTCGGTGGCCATCGGTTTCACTCTCCCATATCGATATGGTCGCTTCCGGTTGTAACGCCGGACGACGCTGTTTCGGTTCCACTGGCCGGCCACCAAATGTGTCGGTCACTCGACCCGACGACCGGTGGGCCGAGTCGCCAGAGGAACTCCCCCAGCGAGCGCGGAACCTTACCCCCCCTTTGGGCGAGGCATGTATACCGCCCTCGTGGCAGAGATGTACGCCCCGGCGCCCGAAGTTGTTCCCAATGTGACTCAGGCGACACGAAGATAGGGGTAGTAGTACCCGTTCCCCCGGTGGCGCGCCGGCATGTCGGACTGTTTCCACGCCACGGCCGGACAACCGTTAACCTCAGCGGCGTACTCGACGGCCCGACCGCCGGCGGCCGCCGCCACCCAATCACTGTCCGGGAGCGCCCAGATGAGTTTTGCGCGAGTGCGGGCACTCGTAGTCGTCGGCCTGTTGGCGGTCCTCGCCCTGGTCTTCGTCGTCGTCGCACTGGTGCGGGACACCCAGAGCAACGCGGGCACGGCCGAGGGCTGCCCCAAGAACTGGCCGCTGGCTGACGTCGCCCTCCGCGAGCCCAAGGACGTCAAGATCAACGTTTACAACGGCACCGACGAGGTGGGCCTGGCCGGCAGCGTCGCGGACGACTTCCGTAACCGCAAGTTCCAGGTCAAGAAGGAAGGCAACGCCCCCAAGCAGGTGGACGACGTCGCCGTGCTGCGATTCGGCCCGAAGGGCGTCGGCTCCGCGCATCTGCTCCGGGCCTATTTCCTCAACAACGCCAAGCTGGAACCCGACCTGAAGCGCAAGGACGACACGGTCGACGTGGTCCTCGGCAACAGCTTCCAACAGTTGGCCACCACCACCGAGGTCAACCAGTCCCTCGGCGACCTCGGCTCGCCAATCGCCCCGCCCGGCACCTGCCCGGCCCCGCTGGACAAGTAACCCGCGACGTCCGCCGTCCGGCTGACCGCGGTCCACACGATTTCCGGAAAGAGTGGCCTCTCCGACACGGAAGGCCACTCTTTTCGCGTAGCGACGTGGCCGCGGACGTCGTGCCCGCCACGCGCCGCAGGCGGTGCATGGAACGTCATGGAGGTCAAAAACCCGTGATGACCTCCATGACGTTCCACCGAGCGGCGAGGGACCCGCTCGGCCGACGCCGGACGGGGCGGACGATGCCGGGCGGCCTCGAACGGGCAGGCCAACGCCGGACGGACAGGCCAGGGCGGCCCGACGCCGGGGGCTCGACGGGGGCGGGCCGCACGGGGCCGGGGTGGGCTCAGGGGCCGCCGGAGGCGTCCAGGGCGGCGAGCCGGGTGTGCAACGGCTCGAAGAGCGCCGGCGGGGCGGCGATCACCAGGTCGGGACCGGCCGGCCGGCCGGACAGCCCGGTCACCAGCAGCCCCGCCTCGCGGGCGACCAGCCCGCCCGCGGCGAGGTCCCAGGCGGCCAGCCCCTTCTCGTAGTAGGCGTCCACCCGCCCCTCGGCGGCCAGGCAGAGGTCCAGCGCGGCGGCGCCCATCCGGCGGATGTCCCGGACGTGCGGGATCAGCTCGGCGACCACCCGGGCCTGGTGCGCCCGGCGACCGGCGTCGTAGCCGAACCCGGTGGCGACCAGCGCCTGCCCCAGGTCGGTCTCGGTGGAGCAGCGCAGCCGCTGCCCATCCCGCCAGGCGCCACCGCCCGCGGTGGCGGTCCACTCCTCGCCGGTGGCGACGTTGCGGACCACCCCGGCCACCACCTCGCCGTCGACCTCCGCGGCCAGGGAGACCGCGCAGTACGGCAGCCCGTACAGGTAGTTGACGGTGCCGTCGATCGGGTCGACGATCCAGCGCACCCCGCTCCCACCGGCCGGGCCGGCGCCGTACTCCTCGCCCAGCACCGCGTCCCCGGGGCGGCGGACCCGCAGCGCGTCGAGCACCTGTCGCTCCACCGCCCGGTCCGCGGCGGTGACCACGTCCGTGACAGTGCTCTTGGTCGCGGCGACCGAGACCCCCTCGGCCCGCATCCGGTGCGCGGTGGCGGCCCCGTCCCGGGCCACCTCGACGGCGATCTCCAGCAGTTCCCGCGGCGTGGTCGCCGAGCCGATCATGTTCGTCCCCTTCCCGCACGACGGCGGCCGGCCGGGTCGTGCGTGGGTATCATCCTTACAAAGTCCACATCTGCGCCGAATCGGCGGTCCACACCGCCGGTACCCCGTGCGGCGCGGGTCGATCGCCGTAGACGGCGTTACAATTCACCCTGCCCACGCGCCACGGACCGCCAGCGACCGGTCGGACCGGGACACGGGGGTCCCTCAACGACATCGCCCGGCACGGCGCTCCCTGCTGCGCCGGACGAACCCGGCCGTGCTCGCTCTTCGCCTCCGGAAGGTCATTCGTGACAGAACCCCGCCAGACCGGCGCCGACGTTCGCTCGCTCACCGACACCCTGATCGCCCACGCGCAGAGCGCCGGCGGCCAGCTCACGTCGGCCCAGCTCGCGCGCACCGTCGAGTCCGCTGAGGTGACCCCGGCCCAGGCCAAGAAGATCCTCCGTGCGCTCTCCGAGGCGGGGGTGACGGTGGTGGTGGACGGCTCCGCCAGCACCCGCCGCCGCGTGGCCGCCGCCCGGTCCGCCACGCCCGCCTCCCGGGCCACCACCGCCAAGACCACCAAGAAGGCCGCCGCACCCGCCCCGAAGCAGGCGCCGGCCGCCGAGGAGGCCCCGGCCGCCCCCGCCCCGCGGAAGGCGACCGCGCGCAAGGCCGCCGGCACCACCGCCGAGGTGGCCGCCAAGGCCGCCGCCCCGGCGAAGGCCGCCAAGGCCACCCGCGCCACCAAGGCGACCGTGGCGGCGAAGACCGCCGGGGCGAAGCCGGCGAAGGCCGCCGCCAAGGGCGAGGGCCCCGAGGGCGAGATCGACCCGGAGGAGCTGGCCGCCGAGATCGAGGACGTGGTGGTCGACGAGCCGGCCGAGCTCACCCAGGCCGCCGAGGCCGACGCGGCCAGCTCGGCCAGCGACAACGACTTCGAGTGGGACGACGAGGAGTCCGAGGCGCTCAAGCAGGCGCGTCGCGACGCCGAGCTGACCGCCTCGGCCGACTCCGTGCGGGCGTACCTGAAGCAGATCGGCAAGGTGCCGCTGCTCAACGCCGAGCAGGAGGTCGAGCTCGCCAAGCGGATCGAGGCCGGCCTCTACGCCGCCGAGCGGCTGCGTGCCGCCGAGGAGGGCGAGGAGAAGCTCACCCGCGACATGCAGCGTGACCTGATGTGGATCTCCCGGGACGGCGAGCGGGCCAAGAACCACCTCCTGGAGGCGAACCTCCGGCTGGTCGTCTCGCTGGCCAAGCGCTACACCGGTCGCGGGATGGCCTTCCTCGACCTGATCCAGGAGGGCAACCTCGGCCTGATCCGCGCGGTCGAGAAGTTCGACTACACCAAGGGCTACAAGTTCTCCACCTACGCCACGTGGTGGATCCGCCAGGCCATCACCCGCGCCATGGCCGACCAGGCCCGCACCATCCGCATCCCGGTGCACATGGTCGAGGTGATCAACAAGCTCGGCCGGATCCAGCGCGAGCTGCTCCAGGACCTGGGCCGCGAGCCCACTCCGGAGGAGCTGGCCAAGGAGATGGACATCACACCGGAGAAGGTGCTGGAGATCCAGCAGTACGCCCGGGAGCCCATCTCGCTCGACCAGACCATCGGCGACGAGGGCGACAGCCAGCTCGGCGACTTCATCGAGGACTCGGAGGCCGTGGTCGCGGTCGACGCGGTCTCGTTCTCGCTGCTGCAGGACCAGCTCCAGCAGGTGCTGCAGACGCTGTCCGAGCGCGAGGCGGGCGTGGTACGCCTGCGCTTCGGCCTCACCGACGGCCAGCCGCGCACCCTGGACGAGATCGGCCAGGTGTACGGCGTGACCCGGGAGCGCATCCGTCAGATCGAGTCGAAGACGATGTCCAAGTTGCGGCACCCCTCGCGTTCCCAGGTGCTCCGCGACTACCTGGACTGAGCCGTGCACGTCAACCAACCGTGTCGGTTTGATCACCAGCCGTACAACACTCTTTGGTGATCGGTCGGTTGCCTGTTTGTGATCGTTGACGTGGCACCCTTGGTGCACGGCACACTGTCTTCCACGCCAGGTGTGACCTCCGTCCCCGACGGGCACACAGGGAAGGCAAGGCCCGAGCAGGGTGTTGCACGATAGGTGAGCAACGACCGAAGAGAGTGTTCATCGGTGACGACCAGAGGAGGAAGGCGATGACCCCGACCCTCACGCCGCCGCCCGAGACGGTGAGCCCCCCGGCCGCCGATGAACGGTGCGACCGCTGCAATGCTGCCGGCAAGCTCCGGATCACTCTGGCGGGTGGGAGCGAGCTGGTGTTCTGTGGGCACCACGCGAACAAGTACGCGGAGGATCTCGTGAAGATCACCGTGCGGTACGCGACGGACCCGGAGTTCAGCTGGCGTGGCGCCGATCTGATGGCGAACTGAGCCGGTAACCAGATAACCGCGACAAAGCCGACCGGAGGCACCCAGACGGGTAGCCTCCGGTCGGCTTTTCCGTACCCCCCAGGCCCGGGGTGAGACCCCGGGTGAGGCCAGGGAGCGCGGTCAGAGGGTCTGGACGGTGGCGATGCGCTCTTCGAGCTGCTCGATGGTGGCCTGAGCGCTCGGCGGACCGCCGCAGAGGCGGCGCAGCTCCGCGTGGATCTTGCCGTGCGGCTGGCCGGTGTGGTGGTGCCGGGCGGCCACCAGGGCGTTCAGCTGTCGCCGCAGGGCCACCCGACGCTGGGCGGCACTCATCGGTGGGGGCGCTGCCGCCGAGGCCTCAGCGGCCGGCTCAGCGGCCCGCTGGGCGGCCTTGCGCCGCTGCGCGGCCAGTTGCTCGGCCTGCCGCTTGGTGAGCAGCATCGAGACCTGATCGGCGGTGAGCAGCCCGGGGAGGCCGAGGTATTCCTCCTCCTCGGGGGTGCCGGCCTGGGCGGCGGTGCCGAACGACGCGCCGTCGAAGATCACCTGGTCCAGCTCGGCGGTCGCGGAGAGCGCGGCGAACCGCTTCTCCAGCTCGCCGCTGGCCTGGTCGTCCCGCTGGGCGCGCTCCAGCAGGTCGTCGTCGAACCCGTCGGACTCCTTGGCCTTGCCGAGCACGTGGTCCCGCTCGGCCTCCATCTCGCTGGCGAGCCCGAGCAGGTGCGGCACGCTGGGCAGGAAGACCGAGGCGGTCTCCCCGGGGCGCCGGGCCCGGACAAACCGGCCGATGGCCTGGGCGAAGTAGAGCGGGGTGCTGGCGCTGGTCGCGTACACCCCGACCGCCAGGCGGGGGATGTCGACGCCCTCGGACACCATCCGGACCGCGACCAGCCAGCGCTGCTCGGACGCCGCGAACGTCGCGATCCGCGCGGAGGCGCCCTGGTCGTCGGAGAGCACCACGGCGGCCTTCTCGCCGGTCACCTGCTCCAGCAGCTTCGCGTACGAGCGGGCCACCTGCTGGTCGCTGGCGATCACCAGGCCACCGGCGTCGGGCATGCCGTTGTCGCGCAGCACGGTCAGCCGGGCATCGGCGGCCCGCAGCACCTGCGGCATCCAGTCGCCGGCCGGATCCAGCGCGGTACGCCAGGCCTGCGCGATCAGGTCCTGGGTCATCGGCTCGCCGAGCCGCGCCGCCAGTTCCTCCCCCGCGTTGGTGCGCCACCGGGTCTCGCCCGAGTACGCCAGGAAGAGCACCGGCCGGACCACCGCCTCGCGCAGCGCGTCGGAGTAGCCGTAGACGGAGTCGGCGCGGGAGCGGAGCAGCCCGTCCCCGCCCCGCTCGTAGCTGACGAACGGGATCGGGTTGTCGTCGGAGCGGAACGGTGTGCCGGTGAGCATCAGCCGGCGGACCGCCGGCTCGAAGGCCGCCTTCACGCCGTCGCCCCAGGTACGCGAGTCGCCGGCGTGGTGGATCTCGTCGAGGATGACCAGGGTCCGTCGGGTCATGGTGCGCCGTCGGTGCACCTGCGGGGCCATGCCGACCTGGGCGTACGTCACGACGGCGCCGTGGAAGTCGGCGGCGGAGTGCAGGTCGGCGTTGCGGAACGCGGCGTCGAGCTGGATGCCGACCCGGGCGGCGGACTGCGCCCACTGGGTCTTCAGGTGCTCGGTGGGGGCGACCACGGTGACCGCCTCGACGGTGCCGTCGTTCAGCAGCTCGGCGGCGATCCGCAGGGCGAACGTGGTCTTGCCGGCACCGGGCGTGGCGACCGCGGTGAAGTCCTCGGTACGGCGACGCAGGTACTCCACCATCGCCTTGCGTTGCCAGGCCCGCAGGGGCGGAAACGTCTCGAGCGCCGGCAACCGCGGTGCCACGCGTAGCTCCTCTCCGACCGCACGACGGCGGGCCCCGGCCGAGGGCCACGGGTACCGCCGCCCATGAAAAGGCCCTCGCGCATCCCGTGCGGCGAAGGCCGGATCAGCATAACCAGCGGGGGCACTTCTCCCCACTCGACGCCACGCTGGTCACATCCGGCCGGCCGCGGCGCCGGGGCTCAGCCCTGCGGGCCGCGGGTGCCGGTGCGCGGCGGGCGCAGGGTGGCGACCGGGGCGGACCAGCGGCGCCGCAGCGACACCAGGCGCAGCAGGAAGACGAAGGTGGCGGCGGCGGTCAACGGCACCGTCCTCGCCCACCCGTACGCCGAAAGCAGGGCCACCACGACGGAGCCGGCGAGCGCGGCGACGGCGTAGATCTCCCGGCGCAGCACCACCGGGATCTCGCCGGTGAGCAGGTCCCGGCCCAGGCCGCCGCCGATCGCGGTGAGCATGCCGATCATGCAGGCGCCGACCGCCGGCACGTGCGCGTCCAGCGCCTTGAGCGTGCCGGTGACGGTGAACAGGCCGAGGCCGGCCGCGTCGAGCACCAGCACGGTGGTGCGCAGCCGGGCGAGCTGGGGATGCAGCCAGAAGACGGCGGCGGCGGTGACCGCGGCGGTCGCCGCGTACCGCCAGTCGGCGAAGGCCAGCGGGGGGACCTCGTCGATGACCAGGTCCCGGAAGATCCCGCCGCCGAGGGCGGCGACCACGCCGACGAAGACCACCCCGAACAGGTCGAGCCGTTTCGCCACCGCCGCGGAGGCACCGGAGGCGGCGAAGACCGCGACACCGGTGAGGTCGGCGAAGAGCAGGGCGGTGGAGGTGGTCACCGCCGCAGGTTACGTGGGCGTCCGGCCCGGCCGTCCAGGATCACTCGGCGTACGAGTCGTAGATCTCCTTGCACTTGGGGCAGACCGGCGAACCCGGCTTGGCCGCCTTGGTCACCGGGAACGTCTCGCCGCAGAGCGCCACCACGAAGGTGCCCATCACGGCACTCTCGGCGATCTTTTCCTTGCGGACGTAGTGGAACATCTCGGGACCGGTGTCGGCGTCCTTCAGCTCCGGACGCTCGAGAACCTCTGTGCTCACGTGTACACCTCCAACTGAACAGTTTGGCAGGTCGATCCGGGCCGGTCCACCGCAGGTCGACCGGAGGGCGGCCCGTACCGTAACGGAAGTGACCAACTTTCACATCAGTTTCGGCACCGAGGTGGCCGACGCCCTGCGCGACGGGCGTCCCGTCGTGGCCCTGGAGAGCACCATCGTCTCGCACGGCCTCCCCCGGCCGGACAATCTGCTGGTCGCGCGGCGGATCGAGCAGGCGGTCCGGGACGCGGGCGCGGTTCCGGCCACCATCGGCATGGTCGCCGGTGAGCTGATCGTGGGGCTGGACGACGCCCGCCTGACCCGGCTGGCCACCGTCGACGGGGTGAGCAAACTCTCCGTACGCGATCTCGCGGTGGCGGCGGCGACCGGCGCGGACGGCGCCACCACGGTGGCGGCGACCAGCGCGGTGGCCGCGGCGGCCGGGATCGGCGTCTTCGCCACCGGCGGGCTGGGCGGGGTGCACCGGGAGGCCGCGCAGACCTTCGACGAGTCGGCCGACCTGGTCACCCTGGCCCGGACCCCGATCGCGGTGGTCTGCGCCGGGGTCAAGTCGATCCTCGACGTCGGCGCCACCCTGGAACGGCTGGAGACCCTCGGCGTGAGCGTGGTGGGCTACCGCACCCGCCGCTTCCCCGGCTTCTACCTCACCGACGCCGGGTTCGACCTGGACTGGTCGGTGGAGTCGCCGGAGCAGGTCGCCGACGTGCTGCTGGCCCGCGAGGCGCAGGGCGTGCACCACGGCGGGTTGATCGTGGCCAACCCGCTGCCGGCCGACGAGCAGCTCGACCCGGCGCTGCACGACCGCACCCTGGCCGACGGGCTGGCGCTGCTGGCCCGGGACGGGGTCACCGGCAAGGCGGTCACCCCGTTCCTGCTGGCCCACTTCCACTCGGCCACCGAGGGCGCCAGCCTGGCGGTGAACGTCCGGATCATCCTGCGCAACGCCGACCTGGCCGCCCGGATCGCGGTCGCCGCGGCGGCCCGGCGCACCGCGGCATGAGTCCACACATCGTCGTGGTCGGCGACGTCATCACCGACGTGGTCGCGGTGCTCTCCGGGCCGGTCGCCACCGGCTCGGACACCGCCGCCGGAATCCGGTTCAGCGGCGGCGGCCAGGCGGCCAACACGGCGGCCTGGCTCGCCGCCCAGGGGGCGGAGGTCACCCTGGTCGCCGCGGTCGGCGACGACGAGACGGGCCGCGAGCGGGTCGCCGAGCTGGAACGGGTGGGCGTGAGCTGCGCGGTGGAGCGGCACGAGGGCTACCCGACCGGCACGGTGATCGTGCTGGCCCACGGCGGCGAGCGCACGATGATCAGCCAGCGCGGGGCGAACCTGCGGCTGACCCCCGCACAGGTGGACCGGGCCCTGGCGGCGGCGCCCGACGCCGGGCACCTGCACCTGTCCGCGTACACCCTGCTGGACGCCGGGTCGCGCGACGCGGGACTGCGCGCGCTGGCCGTGGCGCGCGAGCGCGGGCTCAGCACCAGCGTCGACGCGGCCTCCGCGGCCCCGCTGCGGCGGGTCGGCGCGGCGGCCTTCCTGTCCTGGGTACGAGACGTCGATCTGC
Organism: Micromonospora sp. NPDC051924; assembly: GCF_055586005.1. Classification (NCBI taxonomy): domain Bacteria; kingdom Bacillati; phylum Actinomycetota; class Actinomycetes; order Micromonosporales; family Micromonosporaceae; genus Micromonospora; species Micromonospora sp. NPDC051924. The sequence continues at coordinate 101,154 of NZ_JBVJJA010000002.1, read as the reverse complement.
TGCTGGTCAACACGGACGAGGCGACGGTGCTGGCCGGCGGGCTGGACCCGGCGGCACAGGCGCGGGCGCTGACCGCGGTGGCCCGCCGGGTGGTGGTCAAGCGGGGCGCGGCCGGCGCGGTCTGGGTGGACCGGAACGGGACGGTCGACACGGCCCCGGCGCGCGGGGTGCCGGTGGTCGACGTCACCGGGGCGGGGGACGCCTTCGCGGCCGGCCTGCTCACCGCGTGGCTCGCGGGCGCGGATCCGCGAGCGGCGCTGTCCCGCGCCGGGGACCTCGGCGCGCTCGCGGTCTCGTCCGTGGGGGCCCGGCCGACCCCCTGAAGCGGGTACGGTCCGGGCCCGGCGTCAGCGGGCCCGGACCGTCAGGATTCGGCGTCGATGACCTTGTGCGGGCGCTCCTCCGCGGAGAGCGCCATCGGCGGGGTGTCGTCGCGGTGGCGCGGGTGGAGCTTGTTGGCCAGCCGGTGCTCCTCCTTCGGCGGCCGGTCGTTCGCCAGCAGCACGGCCAGCCAGGGGATGAGCACCATCCCGAGGAGACACAGCGGCAGCCAGAGCCAGAGCAGGGGAACCTTCGCACCGACCAGGATCGCCCCGACGACCAGGCACGCGACCCGGATGCCCATCATCAGCACGTAGCGCTTCTGCCGGCTGTTGAGCTGGTCATCCTGGCTGGTCCGGGCGTCGGTGATCAGGATCGGCTGGGGTGCCGGACGCTGCTTCACCACAGACCTCCTCGAGGGGATTACGCCTCATCCTGTCACCCCGGACGGTTGATCGGCGAAAATCGTGACAAGGCGGTGCGTGTTACGTGCGTGGTACGCTCCGTCCGTGGGCAACCGGTTCAGCTTCACCGACGAGGCGCTGGCGAACCTGCGGGTCTACGACGTCACGCCCGGGGAAGTCTGGGAGGCCCTGCACAGCACGCGACGGGTCATCCGGCACCTCGGGGACGACGTGATGGTGGTCTACGCGACCGACCACCGGGGGCGGCGCCTCGCCGTGCTGCTGGCCGAGGCCGACGGCACCGACAACGACTGGGACATCCTCTCCGCCCGCGAACTGAGCGACGTCGAGGCCAAGCGCTACGACGAGGCCGTGCGGAGATCGCGCCGACGAGGAGGCGGTCACGATGCACCGTAACGAGGCGACCAAGCGGTTCCACGACGGCGGCGACGCGCTCGCCGACCTGATCGACGAGACGCAGCCGGCGGAACTGCCTACCCCCGACACCGACGTGCCGATGGTCAGTCGCTCGGTACGCCTGCCCCTGGAGACCTACGAACGGGTCCGGGCGGTCGCCGAGGCGCGCGGCATCGGGGTGACCACGCTGATGCGGCAGTGGATCGAGGCCGGCCTGGCCGACCTGGACGACTCGGCCACGGTCTCCCTCGCCGACGTGCGCCGGGCCCTCGCCGCGCTGTCGCGCCCCACCGCCGCCTGAGCGGTCAGTCCACGTCCCCGGACGGGCGTTCCCGACCGATCGGCGGGGCGGGCCGCTCGCCCGGCCGGCCCCGGACTGCGCATCGCGTCCAGCAGCGCGACCAGCGCCAACACCCCGGCCACGGCGGACAGGGCCAGCAGACCGAGGGTCCGGGAGCCGGGTCGGCCCAGCATCACCGCCACGTACGCGAGCGCGAAGGGCAACGCCCGCTCCTCCAGCGCACGCGGCAGGGCCACGCCCATCACCAGGCTGCCGAACATCGAGCCCACCACGACGAACTGGATGGTCGTCCGCTCCGGCTCGTACCGGCTGGTCACCCAGGCGGTGATCGTCCACACCAGCCACAGCGTCAGGAACAGCAGCAGGGTACGGCCCACCTCGGCGGCGAGCGCCCAGCCGGTGGCCGGCAGGTCCTCGATCAGCCGCTGGGAGACCCGGGTCAGGGCGAACACGAAGACCAGGTCGAAGAAGAGCTCCAGGAAGGTGGCCCGCGCGGAACTGATCGGCGGCCGGAGCAGGGTCCCGCCGCGCTTCCGCACCGTCACCCTCCCCGTCCGCCGTCCCGCCGTCCAACGAGACGACCCGTCGTCGCCGTGCCGACGGTCACGACAACGACCCGGCCGAAGCTCCGGTTGCGTCAGCCCTTCGCGGCCTTCGCCTCGGCCTTCATCCGCTGCTTGTACTCGCGTACCCGGCGCAGCGACTCGGGGTCGGTCACGTCGGCCACCGAGCGGTACGCGTCCGCGTCGCCGTAGCCGCCGGCAGCCTCCCGCCAGCCGTCCGGGATGACCCCGAACCGCTTGCCGAGCAGGGCAACGAAGATCTGTGCCTTCTGCTTTCCGAAGCCGGGCAGCTCGCCGACCCGGCGCAGCAGGTCGCGCCCGTCGGCCGCCTCGGACCAGAGCCGGGCCGGGTCGCCGTCGTACCGGTCGACCAGGACCTGGCACACCTCCTGCACCCGGGCCGCCATGGCCTTGGGGAACCGGTGCAGCGCGGGCGGCTGGGCGAAGAGGGCGACCAGGGCCTCCGGGGCGTACCCGGCCAGCTCCCGGGCGTCCGGCTCGTGGCCGAGCCGCTGGGCCAGCACGTACGGGGAGGAGAAGGCCTTCTCCATCGGCACCTGCTGGTCGAGCACCATGCCGAGGAGCAGCGCCAGCGGGCTGCGCGCCAGCAGCCCGTTGGCCTCCGGGTCGATGGGCAGGGAGAGCGTCATGTCCCCATCCTGCCGGTCGACCGCCCTCGGGCACGCGCGACTCCCCGCAGGACGCGACACGGCCCGGTGGACAGGGGTGGTGTCCACCGGGCCGCGCGCCGGGGGTCGGTCAGTTGACGACGAAGAGCAGCCGGTTCGGCGAGCCGGAGCCGGGGCTGGTCACCTTGCCGGTGGTGGCGTTGGTGGTGAGGTAGCTGGTCACCTGCGCCGGGGTGTACGACGGGTTGGCGCTGAGCACCAGGGCCGCCGCGCCGGCCACGTGCGGGGTGGCCATCGAGGTGCCGCTGATGGTGTTGGTCGCGGTGTCGCTGGTGCTCCAGTCCGAGGTGATCGACGAACCGGGCGCGAAGATGTCCAGGCAGGAGCCGTAGTTGGAGTACGAGGCACGGGCGTCGCTGCTGGTGGTGGCGCCCACGGTGATCGCGGAGGAGACCCGGGCCGGCGAGTAGTTGCAGGCGTTGGCGCTGGAGTTGCCGGCCGCGATGGCGTACGTGACGCCGGAGCTGATCGAGCTGGCCACCGCGCTGTCCAGGGTGCTGCTGGCCCCGCCGCCGAGGCTCATGTTGGCCACCGCCGGCTTGGCCGCGTTCGAGGTGACCCAGTTGACGCCGCTGATCACGCCGGAGGTGCTGCCGCTGCCCGAGCAGTTGAGCACCTTCACCGCGATCAGGCGGACGCCCTTGGCCACGCCGTACTTCGCGCCGCCGACCGTGCCGGCGACGTGGGTGCCGTGGCCGTTGCAGTCGGTGTTGTTGCTGTCGACGGTGTTCGTGCCCCAGGTCGCCCGGCCACCGAAGTCGCTGTGCGAGATCCGGATGCCGGTGTCGATGATGTACGCCCGCACGTTGGTGGCCGTGTTCGGGTAGGTGTAGGTGCCGTTCAGCGGCAGGCTGCGCTGGTCGATCCGGTCCAGGCCCCAGGTCGCGCCGGTCTGGGTGCCCTGGGTGGTGACCACCCGGTCCTGCTCGACGTACGCGACGGACGGGTCGGCGGCGAGCCGGCGGGCCTGGGCCGGGCTCATCGTCGCGCTGTAGCCGGTCAGCGCGGCGCTCCAGACCGTGCCGACGGTGCCGCCGTAGCGCCGGGCGAGCCCGGCGGCCCGGTCCGGCACCGCGCTGCGGGCGGTGAGGCTGTTCGCGGCGCCGACCGCGTCGGTCTTCAGCACCACCACGTAGCTGCCGCTGATGGCGTCGGAGGCAGCGGCGTAGCGGATGTCACCGGTCGGTGCGGCGAGGGCGGGGGTGGCGGCGGCCGCGAGGGCCGCGGCGGCGGCCGTGACGGCGAACGCATGCAGCGCGCGACGCCGGGGTACGGACACGTCGGACATCGTCGGGCTCCCTACCGGGGGCGCCAGGCTCGTGGCCACCGGCACACCCATCGACGAACATTGGTGGGAATGCTAGCCAGACATCGATGAACATGAAAGAGATAGTTGCCTGTTGATACGGCCGGCGGTATGGATCTCCCGGGTGCCGGCCGCGCGGCGGGCCCGGCGAGGCAGGATGGCGACGTGGACCGTCATGACATGCTGCTCTCCCCCGCCGGCGTGGCCGCGCTGCGGACCGCGCTGACCCGGGCGCGCTTCACCTCCAACGGCATCGCCGACCGGCTCGGCCCGCAGGCCACCGGCGGGGTCGCCCGCAACGACTTCCGCGCCGCCCTGCGCGCCACCGAGGACCGCGACCCCCTCGCGACGCTGATCCGGGTCTTCATCTGCGACCAGACCGAGCCCGAGCCGGCGGTGGCCGCCGCGCTCGCCCCGCTGGCCGTCGAAGAGGCCCTCGCCGGCGGGATCGTCGAGCGGCACGGCGACGGCCTGCGCGCCGGCGTCGACCTCGAGCCGTACGGGGACGACTGGTGGGTCCTCGCCGACGTACCGGCCAGCGCCCGACCGGGACGGCCGCTGCACGCCGAGCACGTGCTGGGCATCGGCGGGGCCACCCAGACGCTGATCGGCGCGACCGTGCGCCGTCCGGTGGCGACCGCGCTGGACCTGGGCACCGGCTCCGGCGTCCAGGCCCTGCACCTGTCCACCCACGCCCAGAGGGTGACCGCCACCGACGTCTCCGAACGGGCGCTGCGCTTCGCCGCCACCACCGCCGCCCTCAACGGCCAGGACTGGGAGCTGCTGCGCGGGGACATGGTCGCCCCGGTGGCCGGCCGCCGGTTCGACCTGGTGGTCAGCAACCCGCCCTTCGTGGTCGGCCCCGGCACCACCACGCACGTCTACCGGGACTCGGGGCGGGTCGGCGACGCGATCGGCGCCGAACTGGCCGGCGCCGCGCCGCACCTGCTCACCGAGGGCGGGACGATGCAGTACCTGGCCAACTGGGTGCACGTCACCGGCGAGGACTGGGCGGAACGGGTGACCGGCTGGTTCGCCGGCACCGGGCTGGACGCCTGGGTCATCCAGCGCGAGGTGGCCGACCCGATGGCGTACGTCAACCTCTGGCTCACCGATGTCGGGGACACCGCCGACCCGCAGCGGATGGCGACCTGGCTGGACTGGTTCGACGCGCACAAGGTGGAAGCGATCGGCTTCGGCATCATCTCGCTGCGCCGCGCCGGCCACGATCAGCCCCTCGTCCGGGTGGAGGACCTGCGGCAGCGGGTGGAGCCCCCGATGGGCGACCGGATCGCCGAGTGGTTCGGCCGGCAGGACTGGCTGCGCGACCGGGACGCGGACGGGCTGCTGACCGCGCGCTACCGGGCCGCCGAGGGGCTCCAGCTGCGCCAGGAGGCCACCATGGGCGACGAGGGCTGGGCGGTGGACCGGCAGGTGCTCGCCATGCCGCACGGGCTGCGCTGGTCGGAGGAGATCGACCCGCTCGTCCTCGCCCTGGTCGGCGGGGCGGACGGCCGGCTGCCGCTGCGGGACCAGCTCGCCCTGCTCGCCGCCGCGCACGACGTCACCCCGGACGAGCTGGCCGAGGCGGCCGGGCCGATCGTGGCCCACCTGGTCGAGCGGGGCATCGTCGAGCCGGTGGAGGGCTGATGCGGGCGGTGGTGCAGACGGTCAGCCGGGCCGCCGTGACCGTCGACGGCGAAGTGGTCGGCGAGATCGCCGACGGCCTGCTGGTGCTGCTCGGCGTGACGCACGCGGACACCGGGCAGGTGGCGGCGACCATGGCCCGCAAGATCCACGAGTTGCGCATCCTGGACGACGAGCGCAGCGCCGCCGACACGGGTGCGCCGATCCTGGTGGTCAGCCAGTTCACCCTCTACGGCGACGCCCGCAAGGGCCGCCGTCCGAGCTGGACCGCCGCCGCCCCCGCCGAGGTGGCCGAGCCGTTGGTCACGGCCGTGGTCGAGGAGCTGCGTCGACGTGGCGCGAAGGTCGAGGCCGGCCGCTTCCGCGCCCACATGCTCGTCGAGTCCGTCAACGTCGGCCCCCGCACCATCCTCCTGGATTTCTGACCGGTTCGCGATCATGAGGTTGGCGGCGGTGTGGATCTCCACGAGTGCCGCCAACCTCATGATCGACGAGCCCGGGGCGGGCCTGCGGTCGGGCGGTCAGGAGAAGAGGCCGCGGCGGGAGAGGGACTGGCGGAGCCAGCCGTCGAGCTGGGCGGCCCAGTCGGTGCGGTCAGCCGTGGCGTGGTCCACCGTGAACCGGCCGAAGGCGTCGTGGCCCTCGGTGAACAGGCCGCCCCGCTTGTCCAGCTCCAGTACCACCTGCACCCGCTGCGGGTCGGTCACGAAGGTGACCTCCAGCTGGTTCATCGCGCCCGCGTACTGCGGCGCCGGGTGGAACTCGATCTCCTGGTAGAACGGCAGCGTCTGGTGCACGCCGTAGATGTGGCCCCGCTCGACGTCGGCCCGGGCGAACCGGAAGCCGAGCCGCAGCAGCGCCTCCAGCAGCCGCTCCTGGGCGGGCAGCGGGTGCACCGCCACCGCGTCCAGGTCACCCTTGTCGACCGCCCGGGCCACCTCCAGCTCGGTCCGCAGCCCCATCGTCATCCCGTGCAGGTGCTGGCCGTACAGGTCGGTCAGCGGGGTCTCCCAGGGCACGTCAAAGCGGAACGGCACGTCGTACCGCTGCCCGGGCTCCAGCTGGAACGCACCGGTCACCTGCCGACGGCCGAACTCCTGGGTGGTGTCGTACTCGGAGTCGCCGCTCTCCACCTCCACCCGGGTGACCAGGCCGAGCGCCACGTACGAGACGTCCACCGGGTGGTCCCCGCCGAGCACCTGGATCCGGCCCTCCAGGTGGCCGCCGGGGCGGCAGTTCGGGTTGGCCAGCACCGTCTCCACCGACGGACCACCCACACCCATCGCCTGCATGAGCCGCTTGAAGACCACCACGTCCTCCGATCGCCTGTGCTGCCGCGCCCCGGTGGCCGGCCGCTGGCACGGTAACCGGGGCGGGCAAGCGACACCCGACTTTCCGCCGGGATTGCTGTCGGTTCCCCGATCGCCTCACTCCCGTTTCACGCCCCGCGCGCCAAGCTGTTCATCACCGGCACCACCGCGCCGGCACGCGGCACGGAGACCGGTACGCGGCACAAGGACACGGGGAGAGACAGAGATGGCCCTGCAGATGATCGAGCACCAGACCCGCCCGGCTGCCACCATCGACGCCGAGCTCGGCACCATTGTCCCGACCGACCAGGACGCCCCTCTGAGCGACCTGGACGCCACCGACGAGCGGGGCGTCTCCACCGACCTGGTCCGGGCGTACCTGAACGGCATCGGCCGTACCAAGCTCCTCACCGCCGCACAGGAGGTGGAGCTGAGCAAGCGGATCGAGGCCGGCCTCTTCGCCGAGGAGAAGCTCTCCACCTGCACCCCGGTCTCCCCGGAGCTGCACGCCGACCTGGCGCTGATCGTGGCCGAGGGCCGCGCCGCCAAGGACCACCTGCTGGAGGCGAACCTGCGCCTGGTGGTCAGCATCGCGAAGCGCTACACCGGCCGCGGGATGGCCTTCCTCGACCTGATCCAGGAGGGCAACCTCGGCCTGATCCGCGCGGTCGAGAAGTTCGACTACACCAAGGGCTACAAGTTCTCCACCTACGCCACCTGGTGGATCCGCCAGGCCATCACCCGCGCCATGGCCGACCAGGCCCGCACCATCCGCATCCCGGTGCACATGGTCGAGCAGGTCAACCGGATGGTCCGGGTCCGCCGGGAGCTGTCGGTCACGCTGGGCCGCGAGCCCAGCGTCGCCGAGGTGGCCCGGGCGCTGGAGATCCCCGAGTTCCAGGTGATCGAGCTGGTCTCCTACGACCGGGAGCCGGTCAGCCTGGACCAGGCGGTCGGCGAGGACGGCGAGAGCGCGCTCGGCGACTTCGTCGCCGCGGTCGACCCGCGCGCGGAGCCGGGTGACGCCGCCGCCAACGGGGAGCTGCGCAACGAGGTCCGGATCGTGCTGGCCACCCTCTCCCAGCGGGAGCAGGCGGTGATCCGGCTGCGGTTCGGTCTGGACGACGGCCGGCAGCGCACCCTGGACGAGGTGGGTCGCGAGTTCGGCCTGTCCCGGGAGCGGATCCGGCAGATCGAGAAGGTCACGCTGCTGAAGCTGCGCGACCCGGAGCGGGCGAACCGCCTGGAGGCGTACGCCTGCTGAACGGCCCGGAACCCGCGAGGCCCCCGGCGGTTCGCCGGGGGCCTCGCGGTTGCTTGCAGCGCCGGCCGGGGCCCTTCCTCACAGCCGGCGGGGGCCGGTGTCCGGGCGGGGGGCCTCCGCGCCGGTGCGGACGGTGGCGTGCAGCACGGAGATGCCGTCCGGGCGGGCCAGTACCGGGTTGAGGGTGAGCGAGCGGACCCGGGGCTGCTCGTCGGCCAGCCGGCCGACCCGCAGCAGCAGGTCCACCAGGGCCGCCCGGTCCACCGGCGCGGCGCCCCGGTGGCCGCGCAACAGCGGCGCGGCGCGCGGCTCGTCGACCAGCTCGGCGGCGTCCCGGTCGGTCAGCGGCACCGCCCGCCAGGCCCGGTCGCCGAGCAGCTCGGTGGCGACGCCGCCGAGCCCGAACCCGACCACCGGGCCGAACGCCGGGTCCTCCACCAGCTCCACCACGCAGGCCACGCCGGGCGGGACCATCGGCTGGACCAGGACGTCCGCGCCGAAGACCGGGGACATTTCCGCGTACGCGCGGCGCAGCGCCGCCGAGTCGGCCAGGTCGAGCCGGACCGCGCCGAGGTCGAGCCGGTGCCGCAGGCCCGGGGCGGCCGCCTTGAGGGCGACCGGCCAGCCGAGCCGCTCGGCCGCCGCGACCGCCTCGTCCGCCGAGGACGCCGGCGCCGACTCGACCACCTCGATCCCGTACGCCCCGAGCAGCCCCGCCGGGTCGGCGCCGTCGGCGCGGAGCGCGGCGTGCCCGGTCAGCCGGTCCATCCGGTCCAGCTCGGGCAGCACGCCGGGCGGGCGGCGCAGCCAGTCGGCGTACGTGGTGACCCGGGCCAGCGCCCGGACCGCCTCCTCCACGCTCGGGTATGCCGGCACCCCGGCGGGCACCCGGCCGGCGAGGAAGGTCGCCACCACCGGCTTGCCGGTGGTGCCCGCGTCGGGCAGGGCGGCGCTGAAGTCCGCCTCCGGATCGGTGAGCTGGCCGGGCAGCGGCGGGGCGAAGACGGCCACCACGGCGTCCACCCGCTCGTCGGCGGCGGAGGCGGCGAGCGCGGCGGCGTACTCGGCGGCGCCGGCCCGGGGGCCGACGTCGTGCGGGTAGCCGTCGGCCACGGTGAGGCCCTGTGCGGCGCAGGCGGTGGCGGCCAACCCGGTCAGCGCCGACGAGTTGCCCACCACGGCGACCCGGCGACCGGCCGGCAACGGCTGGTGCGCCAGCAGCACGCCGACGTCGAGCAGCTCGGAGACGGTGTCGACCCGGATCACCCCGGACTGGGCGAAGAGCGCGCTGACCGCCGCGGCGTCCAGGGCCGGGCTCCCGTCGCCGACGCCCGGGGGACGGGCCAGCGAGGCGAGCGCCACGATCGGCTTGCTCCGGCCGATCCGCCGGGCCAGCCGGGCGAACTTGCGCGGGTTGCCGAAGGTCTCCAGGTAGAGCGTGATGACGTCGGTGCCCGGGTCGTCCTGCCAGTACTGGAGAAGGTCGTTGCCGGAGACGTCGGCCCGGTTGCCGGCGGAGACGAAGCTGGACAGGCCGAGGCCGCGCCGGGACGCCTCGGCGAGCAGGGCCACGCCGAACGCGCCGGACTGGCTGAAGACGCCGACCCGGCCGGGGGCGGGCAGCACCGGGGCGAGGGTGGCGTTGAGGCGTACCCGCTCGTCGGTGTTGGCGACGCCGAGGCAGTTCGGCCCGACCACCCGCATGCCGGCCAGGTGGGCGGCCCGGACCAGGGCGCGCTGGGCGGCCGCCCCCGCCGGACCGGACTCGGCGAACCCGGCGGAGATGACCACCAGGCCGTGCGCGCCGGCCGTCGCGGCGTCGGCGACCACGTCCATGGCCGCCTCCGGAGCGACCGCCACCACGGCGAGGTCGATCTCGGCCCCGGCGTCGGCGGCCGACGGGTACGCGGGCAGCCCCGCCACGGTGGCCGCGCTCGGGTGCACGGGGACGATCGTGCCGGTGAAGCCGCCGTCGCGCAGGTGCCCGAGCAGGCCCGCGCCGACGCCCTGGCCGGTGGTGCTGGCCCCGTACACGGCGATGCCGCGCGGGGCGAGCAGCCGGGCGATCGACCGCGCTTCGGTGCGGTGCTCCCGGCCGCGTTGCACCTCCAGGGTCGCCTCGGTGGGGGCGATCGGGAAGCTCAGGTGCACCACGCCGTCGGCGTACTGGCGCGCGACCTGGTAGCCGAAGTCGGAGAAGACCCGCAGCATCGCCCCGTTGGCCGGGAGCACCTCGGCGACGAAGTGCACGATGCCGTACCGGCGGGCCGTGTCGGCCAGGTGCTCCAGCAGCACCGAGCCGATCCCCCGGCCCTGGTAGGCGTCCTCCACCACGAAGGCCACCTCGGCCTCGGGCGAGGCGGGGCCGAGCCGCTCGTACCGGCCGACGGCGACGATCCGGTCGGCGGCCAGCACCACGAACGCCTCCCGGTCGCGGTGGTCGACGTTGACGAACCGCTGCAGGTCCCGGTCCGGGATGCGCGGGTACGGCGAGAAGTAGCGCAGGTAGCGGGTGCGCTCGGAGAAGCGCGAGTGCATCGCCACGATCGCCGTGGCGTCGTCGGGACGGATCTGTCGCAGCTGGACGGTCGTACCGTCGCTGAGCAGCACGTCCACGGGTTGCTCGACGGTGGTCACCGGTCGGTCCTCCCCTACCGCCGGCTCAGTCGCGCGGGTCGTGCGGGTCGAGCCCGAACAGCGGGAACGCCGCCTTGCGGGTGGCGGCGATGGCCCGGTCCACCGCGTTCGGCTCGCCGGTCGGCTGCCACGGCTGGTACGCCGGGTCCGCGTCGTCGGTCATCCGCAGCGGCACGTCGTGGCCGGGCCGGCGGGCGACGGCCAGCTCCCGCCAGGCCGGCGGGGTGAGCGTGGCCGGCTCGACCGGCTCCCCGGTGGCCACCGCGAGCAGGTGCGTCCAGGCTCTCGGCACCACCTCGACCAGCGCGTACCCGCCGCCACCGAAGGCCACCCAACGGCCGTCGCACAGCTCGTCGGCGAGCGCCCGCAGCGCGACGTAGGTGGCCCGCTGCCCGTCCACGGAGAGGTGCAGGTCGGCGAGGGGGTCGGCCTTGTGGCCGTCCGCCCCGCACTGGGTGACCAGGATCTGCGGCCGGAACGCGCGCAGCACCGACGGCACGATCGCGTGGAAGGCGCGCTGCCAGCCGGCGTCGCCGACCCCCGGCGGGAGCGGAACGTTGACCGCGCTCCCCTCGGCACCCGGCCCACCGGTCTCGTCCGGGAACCCGGTGCCGGGGAAGAGCGCCAGCGGGGTCTCGTGCAGGCTGACCGTGAGCACCCGCGGGTCGCGGTAGAAGATCTCCTGCACGCCGTCGCCGTGGTGCACGTCCACGTCCACGTACGCGATCCGCTCCGCGCCGAGGTCGAGCAGCCGGGCGATGGCCACCGCCGGGTCGTTGTAGACGCAGAACCCGGCGGCCCGGGCCGGCATGGCGTGGTGCAGCCCGCCGGCCACGTTGACCGCCCGCCGGGCCTCGCCGCGCCACACCGCCTCGGCGGCGGCCACGCTCGCCCCGGCGATCAGCGCGCTCGACTCGTGCATGCCGTCGAAGACGGGGTTGTCCGAGGTGCCCAGCCCGAAGCCGGCGAAGAGCGGATCCCGGGGCGCGGCCCGCACCGCGTCCAGGTAGCGCGGGTCGTGCACCCGGGTCAGCAGCGCGTCGTCGGCCGGCTCCGGCTTGACCAGCCGCACCCCGGGCCGGTCCAGCACTCCCAGCTCGCGGGCGAGCGCCATGGTCAACTCGACCCGCACCGGGTCGAGCGGATGGTCACCCATGTCGTAGGCGAGCAGGGCCTCGTCCCACACCACCACCGTGTCGTCGGCCATGCGGCCATCGTCGCACGTGCGCCGGCCCGGACCCACCGCACGCCCTGGTCAGGACCCGGCTGTCTCGCCGGTGGCCACCGGCCGGTCCGGGTCGGCGACCCAGTTGCTCCAGGAGCCGACGTACAGGGCGGCGTCCGGCCGGCCGGCCAGGTGCAGGGCCAGCACCGCCTGCGCGGCGGTCACCCCGGAGCCGCAGTACGCCCCGACCGGCGCACCCTCGGCCACCCCGGCGGCGGCGAACCGCGCGCGCAGCGCCTCGGCGGCCGGGAAGCGGCCGTCGGCGGCGTACTCCGGCGCGGGCAGGTTGACCGCGCCGGGCACGTGCCCGGCGACCGGGTCGATCGGCTCGGTCTCGCCCCGGTAGCGGGGGGCGGCCCGTACGTCGAGCAGCACCCCGGCGTGGGCGGCGGCCAACCGGGCGGCCTCGGCGGCGTCGAGCACCGGCAGCGCGCCCGGGGCGACGGTGACGTCCCCCGGGGCGGGCGTGGGCACCTCGGTGGAGACGGGCAGGCCGGCGGCGCACCAGGCGGGGTACCCGCCCTGCAGCAGCCGGACCGGCCGGTGGCCGGCCCAGCGCAGCGTCCACCAGGCGCGGGCGGCGGACATGCCGTCCCCGCCGTCGTACACCACGACGGGGTGACCGGCGCGGACCCCGGCGGCGCGCAACGCGGCCTGGAGCGCGGCCGGGTCGGGCAGCGGGTGCCGGCCGGCGGCGCCGGGGCGGCCGCAGAGTTCCGTGTCCAGGTCGACGAAGACGGCGCCGGGCAGGTGACCGGCGGTGTAGTCGTCCCGGCCGGGTGGCCCGACCAGCCGCCAGCGGACGTCGAGCAGGGTGGGCGGGTCGGCGCGGTCGAGTTCGGCGGCGAGCCGGTCGGGCTCGACCAGCAGGTCATCGGTTCCGGACATGCGGTCCAGTCAACACCATCCGGGCAGCGACCTCGCGCTTCGCCGTCAGTCGATCGTCGGGGGTCCGGGGTAGCATCGACCACCGGGAGGCCGCTGACGTGAAGCATGACCTGGTCGACACGACCGAGATGTACCTGCGCACCATCCTCGAACTGGAAGAGGAGGGGGTGCCGCCGCTGCGCGCCCGGATCGCGGAGCGGCTCAAGCAGAGCGGTCCCACCGTCAGCCAGACCGTCGCCCGGATGGAGCGGGACGGCCTGCTCACCGTCGAGGGCGACCGGCACCTGTCGCTCACCTCGCTGGGCCGTAACACCGCCGTTTCGGTCATGCGCAAGCACCGGCTGGCCGAGCTGCTGTTGGTCAACGTGATCGGGATGCCCTACGAGGAGGCCCACGAGGAGGCCTGCCGGTGGGAGCACGTGATGAGCGACGCGGTGGAGAAGCGGGTCTACGACCTGCTCAACCGCCCCACCCGCTCGCCGTACGGCAACCCGATCCCGGGCCTGGAGGAGCTGGGTGAGGCCGGCGCGGCCGAGACCGCCCCGGCCGAGGGTGAGCGCAACCTGGCCTTCCCCGGGCTCTCCGGTCAGGTCGTGGTCCGCCGGATCTGCGAGAGCGTGCAGACCGACGCGGACGTGCTGCGGCAGTTGCACGCGGCGGGCGTCGACCCGGGCGCCACGGTAACCGTGGCGCAGGAGCGCGACGGCGTGTCGATCGACCGCTCCGGCGACCGGATCCGGCTGCCCCGCGAGGTCGCCTCCCGGGTGTTCGTCGCGGCCCGCTGAATCGACCGGGCGGAACGGCCCGCCGGTCAGAGCTTGCGGGTGTCCAGGGACTTCGCCAGGTCGACCAGCTTCGGGGCCAGCTTGTCCGCCTCCGCCGCGGCGGTGCCGGGCGGGCAGGTCCAGCGCAGGGTGGCCAGCCGGCCCTCGGTGGCCAGCCAGCCCACCTCGGCCGCAGGGCCGGTCTTGCCGCTCTTCGGCAGCGTACGCCGGTAGGCGATCTTCCCCAGCTTGCTGATCTTCTTCGCCCCGCGGGGCAGCACGTCCATGCTGAAGCCGGACGTGTCGATCGAGGTGTCGGTGACGGTGAGGGTCAGGTCCGGCAGCAGCGCCCGCTCGGCGCGGACCACGCAGGTGTGCGTGTCGCCCTTGTCCACCGCGGCCGCCACGTCGAACTTCCCTCCGGTGTGCTTGGCGATCACCGCGAAGTCGAGCAGCCGGCACGCCCCGCCCGAGGAGGCCGCGGCCGCCGGCACCGCCGCCGGTTCCGCCGCCGGCACTGCCACCGGCGGCTTCTCCGCCGCACAGCCGGCGGTCAGCAGGACGGCGGCCGATGCGAGGAGCCAGGTCCGGGCGTGCACGTGGAGACCTCCGCAGTCGTCGGCGGGGTGCCCGCCGGATGTCCATCGGACACCGTACGGGCAACCCCGCCGCCGCGAAAGACCGGGACGGGCCTGGCCACCTCGCCCGGGCCTGATCGCCCCCCGGAATGCGGCAGATCGGGCACTCCGGAGGCGGGGAAACCCCTGGATGCCGCAATCCAGCGCCGTCAGTCGGTCACGTACGGGCAGTGCCGGCAGCCGCGGCCGCAGCAGGTGCCGCGCCGGGCCAGGAAGCCGGCGCTGAGCACGAAGAGCCCGCTGGCCGGGTCCGGGTAGCCGGCCTCGCCGGCGGCCAGCGCGGCGGCGTGGGCGGCCAGGATCCGCTCGCGGTCGGGATGGTCGGGCGAGAGCCGCGACGGGTGCGGCTCGGTCAGCGGCCGGTCCGCCAGGGGAAGTCGCTCTCCGCTCACCGGGCGAGTGTAAGGAGGGGCCCCCTTTGGGCAGTCTGCCGGTGCGCTCAGCCGTGCCGGGCGAACGCCTCGGCGACCTCGGCCGGCCCGGCGCCGCCGGCCAGCAGGAGCCGCAGCAGCACCTTCGCCTTGTACGGATCGAGCAGCCCGCCCCAGATCACCCCGCGCCGCCGCAGGTCGGTCTCCGAGCCGACCGCCCCGTACGTGCGCCGCAGCACCGACCCGGCCCCGGTCCGCGAGGTCAGCACCACCGGCATCCGCGTGGCGAGGGCCTCCAGCACCGGGGCGAACGCCGGCGGCACGTGCCCGACACCGAAGCCGGCCACGACGAGGCCGTCCCGGTCGCGGGCGACCAGGTCGAGCAGCGCCCGGTCGTCGTCGAGGGTGACGGTGTGCAGGGCCACCCGGGTGGCGGCCAGCCGGTCCGCGTCCACCGGCGGCAGCGGGGCGTGCCGGGGCGGCCGGGTGAGCAGGCGTACCTCTCCCTCGATCACGTGGCCGAGCGGGCCGGCGTTGGGTGAGGCGAAGGTGGCCGTACTGGTGCTGTGGGTCTTGCGGACGAACCGGGCCGCGTGGATCTCGTCGTTGAACGCGACCAGCACGCCGAGGTCGCGCGCGGCCGGCGCGGCGGCCACCCGGGCGGCGGCGAGCAGGTTCGCCGGGCCGTCCGGCCCGGCGAGGGTGGGGTTGCGCATGGCGCCGGTGACCACCAGCGGCGCCGGGTGCGGCCAGACGAGGTCGGCCAGGTAGGCGGTCTCCTCCAGGGTGTCGGTGCCCTGGGTGACCACCACGCCGGTCGCCCCCTGCGCCACCGCCGCGCCCGCGGCGTCGACCAGGTCCAGGATCTGCGGGTACGTCAGGGCGGCGCTGGGCACCGCCTCGACGTCGCGGACGTCGAGCGGGATCCCGGCGAGCCCGGGTACGGCGGCGGTGAGGTCGGCGCCGGTGAGCCGGCTGACCACTCCCCCGGTGCCGGTGCCGGCCATCGCGATGGTGCCGCCAAGGGTGTACAGGGCGATGCTCACGCCGTCTCCGCTCCATCGGCCGGACGGGTGGCCAGCAGGAACGCCAGCCGGTCCGGTTCGATCATGAACGTCGACCCTAGTCGCCGGCCGCACCCGTCGCGCCCCGCACCCGGTCCAGGTACGCGACGAACGGCTCCGGCCGCTCGAACAGCGACCGGTGCCCGGCGCCCGGGATCACCAGGTGGTCCTTGCGCGGGGCCTGGAGCTGCGCGTACCACTCGTCGAAGAGGCGCAGCCGGCCCGGCACCTCCTGCGCGCCGTCCACGAACCACGCCGGCACCCGCAGCTCCCGCACGTCGCGGCGGAAGTCGAGGTCCTGGAGCCGGGGGTAGAGCACGTCCCAGCCGTCGAGGAAGCCGAACAGGTGGGCCTTCTCCAGCGGGCTGTATTCCGGCACCCCGAGGTTGCTCACCACCCCGGTCTCGTCCTCGCCGGCGCCGGTGCGGTCGACCGCGAACGCCGCCGGCTCGTTGGCCAGCAGCGGCTCGTACGCCCAGATGTCCCGGTACGGCGGCGGCCCCTGGGCGGCCATCCGCTCGGCGAGGTCGGTCCGGCCGGTCCGCCGGGCCCAGGCGAGCATGTCGGTGTACTCGCTGCGGTCGGCCTCGCGCAGGCTCACGACCTGCCCGACCCCCACGTACGCGGCGAACAGCTCCGGATGGCGCTGGACGGCGAGCAGGCCGGGGATGGTGCCGCCGGAGTGGGCGAGCAGGTGGACCTGGTCGCGGCCGAACCGCTGCCGCAGGTGCCGGGTCACCGCCAGCAGGTCGGCCACCTCGTCCGCCAAGGTCCAGTCCGCCGGGGACCGGAACGCCGACCAGGACCGGGGCCCGCCCGCGCGGTCCCAGGTGGCCACCACGAAGCGCCGTTCCAGGCCGGACAGATGCCGGCGGACCGAGCCGGTCTCCGAGCCGCCGGGCGGGCCGGGCACCACCAGCAGCACCGGGGCGCGCCGGTCGGCGCCCCGGATCAGCAGCCCCAGGTCGCGGCCGGCCGAGGTGACGGTGTCGAACTCCGCGATCCCGCCGGGGATCGGGGCGGTCCGCGCCGGCACCGCCGCGCCGACGGTGACCAGGGCCAGCAGGGCGGCGAGCAGCCCCACGACGCCCCGGCCGAGCCAACGCGGCACCGGCCGACGCGGCTCGGCACCGGCGGACCGGCGGGCCAGCCCGGCCCCGTACGCCGCGCCCACCAGCAGCGGCAGCAGCGAGAGCAGCCCGTGCACCCCACGCCCGGCGAGCAGGGTCACCAGGCCGAACGGCGTCAGGTGCGGCCGGTCGACGGTCGGCCCGCGCAGCCGCAGCCGGACCAGTTCCACGGCGACGGCGAAGAGCACCGGCGCGGCGAGCATCGCCCACCGGGAGCGACTCAGCCAGCCGGCCGCGAGCCCGACGGCGAGGCTGATCCCGATCGAGGCGAGCGCGGTGCCGACGGTGCCCGGGCCGCGCGGCGTCCACCCGCCGGCCACCAGCCCCCAGCCGGCAGGTAGCAGGAGAGCGAGGACGCTGGACACGGTGGGGCGAGGGACCCGCATGGTGATCTCCCGTCGTCTCGGGACCGTCCACACTAGTCGCGACCCGATCTCACCGTGGTCCCGCCGTCACCGACCGTGAAAGGAAGGGCGGACCGGCGGCTGGGCTCAGTCGGCGGACCCGGCCTCGCCCGAGGTGGCCTTCTTGGCTCCGCCGCCGATCAGTACCAGGAGGATGATCCCGCCCACGATCCACGGCCCGTAGTCCGTCTTCTCGCCCTCCCGCTGCTCCGCCCAGGTTCGGACCTGCACCTGGACGCTGACCCGCCCTTTGTCCCGGACGAACCCTCGCACGGTGAGCAGGCTGCGCCGCCCGTCGTCGGTCAGCACGCAGTACCGGTCCCCGACCTGAAGGGCCTGGTACGTCAGGGCCTCGCCGAGGTAGTCGGTGTTCGCAGCGCACATCGCGAAGGTGGCGGGGGCATCGCGCTGCACGGCGGCGATCTGGACCCCGGCCGTGGGATTACGGACCAGGCCCTCCCCGTCGTTGCCGATGTCCCCACCTGTCGAGCCGAGCACCTCGGCCACGTCCCAGTCAGGGCAGAGCGAATCGAGATCCGCGTAGTAGCCCCGGGACAGCACCAGCAGGCCGTCATGGCGGACCACCTCGATGGAGGCGCTGGCGGTCGGGGACGCGCCCGCGGCGGCCGGGGACGCCCCCACGGCGGCCGGGGACGCCCCCGGTGCGGTCGGCGAGGCACAGCGCTCGACCGGAGCGGACGCCGGGCCGGTGGACTCGGGGGCGGAGCTGGCCGGAGCGGCGCTGGTCGGGCTCGGGGTGGGGCCGCCGGCGGCTTCGGGTTCGCCGCCCCCGCCCAGACCGACCAGGATCACCACGAGCAGTCCGACGCCCATCGTCGCGGCGGCGGCCAGCACGCTGGGCCGCTTGAGCAGGGCCGGCGACACGTCCGCCGGCTCCGCCGCGCCCCCCGTCGACCTCCGTCGGGCCACCTCCATGAGGGTGACCACCAGGGCGCCCAGCCCGACGAGCATGCCGACCACGCTGGCCGCCTTGTCGGCCCGGTCGAGCGACTCGCCGCTCATCAGCACGGCGAGCAGGATCCAGCCGACCAGCACGCCGACCACCAACGCCGCCAAGGGGTTCCGTCTCCACGGCAGCTTCGGTGGCCACGCCATGCCGGCATGATGTCAGATCGACACCAGCGACCGGCGTCCCGAGATCTTCATCGCGCCCGCCCGGTGTGCCGGCGCCGGTCCGGGCCGGCACACCGGGAAGAATTTTCCGGGCCCGTTGTCGAATCCGGCCGGCCCCGCCCGTCGGGATGGCAAGAAGGTGGCACACCGAACAGAGGAGATTCCGATGGCCCAGTACGCAGTCCTGATCTATTCGCCCGCGCCGGCCGACCCGATGGAGATCACGCCCGACTACCTGGCGCTGCTCGACCGCTACCCGGCCCAGGTCGACGAGCTGGGCGGGAAGATCGTCACGGGGTTCGCGCTCCAGCCCAGCACCACCGCCACGGCGATCCGGGGCGACCTGGTCACCGACGGCCCGTTCATCGAGGCGAAGGAGGTCGTGGCCGGGTTCTTCATCCTCGAGGCCCCCGACCTGGACGTCGCCCTGAAGATCGCCAAGCTGAACCCGGCCACCATCGACGGCGGCGTCGAGGTCCGGCCGCTCTTCCAGCCGCCGGCGGAGTGAGCGACGCCGGTACGGCCGCGGCGGAACGCGCCGTGGCGGACGCGCACCGTCGCGAGTGGGCCTTCGTGCTCGCCGCGACGGCGCGCGTCGCCGGTGACCTCGACGTGGCCGAGGAGTGCGTGCAGGACGCCTACCTGGCCGCGCTGGCGGCGTGGGCACGCGACGGCGTACCCGACAAGCCCGGCGCGTGGCTGACCGCCACCGCGAAGCGCAAGGCCCTCGACGTGCTACGCCGGGACAAGGTGTTCCGGTCCAAGATGCCGCTGCTGGTGGAGCCGGCGGAGGCCGAGGAGCCGACGGAGCCCGGGGAGGACGCGGTGCCCGACGACCGGCTGCGACTGGTGTTCACCTGCTGCCACCCGGCGCTGGCCCGGGAGGCCCAGGTGGCGCTCACCCTGCGCCTGGTCTGCGGGGTGAGCACGGGCGACATCGCCCGGGCGTTCCTGGTCTCCGAGACGACGATGGCCGCCCGGGTCACCCGGGCCAAGAAGAAGATCGCAGCGGCGCGGATCCCGTACCGGGTGCCGGAGGCCGCCGAACTGCCCGAGCGGCTGGATGCGGTACTGACCGTCATCCACCTGCTCTTCACCACCGGGCACACCGCGCCGACCGGCGCCGACCTGGTCCGCGCCGACCTGGTGGCCCGGGCCGTGCACCTGACCCGGATGCTGCTGGCGCTGATGCCCGACGAGCCGGAGGTACGCGGGCTGCTCGCGCTGCTGCTGCTCACCGACGCCCGCCGGGCCACCCGCACGGACGGTTCGGGCCGCCTGCTCACGCTGGAGGAGCAGGACCGCTCGGCGTGGGACCGGGCCGCCATCGACGAAGGCAACGGGCTGGTCCTGGGCGCGTTCCGCACCGGTCGGGTCGGCCGGTACGCGCTCCAGGCCGCCATCGCCTCGCTGCACGCCGTCGCGCCCAGCTACGCCGCCACCGACTGGCCGCAGATCGTCCGCCTCTACGACGAGCTGCTGAAACGCTGGCCGTCACCCGTGGTCGCGCTGAACCGGGCGGTGGCGGTGTCCATGGTCGACGGCCCGGCCGCCGCCCTGGCCGCAGTGGACGCACTCGCGGCCGACCCCCGCCTGGCCGGCTACCACTACCTCCCGGCGATCCGCGCCGACCTGCTCCGCCGCCTCGACCGCCACCAGGAGGCCGCCGACGCCTACCGGAGGGCGCTGGAACTGGTGGACAACGAGGCCGAACGCGCCTTCCTCACCGCCCGCCTCACCGAGGTCACCGCCAAAGTCGGTTGATCATGAAGTTGCCGCGCGCCACACCGAGCCGGACCGGGACGGCCGGCCAGTGCTCCGGGTCGCCGAGCACTGCGCACATCGCGGCGTACTCGTCAGCGGTGACGGCGAAGGCGCCCTCCGCCGCCCGCTCGACGCCCAACGGCCCGGCCAGGTGGTACCCCAGAAGGCCGGATGCCCCACCAGGCTCTCGGCGTCGTGGACCGGCGCGTCGAACTCGGTGTCGAAGTCGGGCGGCCCCACCGTCGTGTAACCGGGGATGGTGAACGCGGGTCCGATCGTCAGCGACATGGTCATGCATTGAACCCGACCGCCCGGGGCCGCGGGACACGGGTCACCCGAACCAGGTGATGCCCTGGCCGTGTCCCCGGGTCCAGGCGAGCGGCGCCCCGTCCAGCGCGAGCACGTTGTGGAACGCCCCGCCCGGCTGCGCCGGCAACGCGGCGTGGGACAGCACGTCCGGATCCTCGTTCGCGACCCAGTGCCCGGGCAGCGTGCGGACCAGCTCGACGAACGCGTCCCGTCGGGGCGCGGGCACCTGGTACAGCACCGAGGTGTGGAACACCACCAGGGTCACGCCGGACGGTGCCAGCGCGGCCAGCGCGGGCAGGTCGTCCACCAGGTCGCCGCGGACGAGCAGCGGAGGATCGGCGGCGGCGACGCGCACCGCCTTCCGCAACCGCTCGCGGCGGTGCGCATGCTCCGGCCAGATAAGGGCGTCCAGCCACGCGACGTCGGCAGGGTCGGTCACGTCGAGCGGGTTCACATCCAACCCCGCTCGCCACACCACCTCGGGCCGGCGATCCGGGGGTGCGGTACCGGTGAGCGTGCAGTCGAGGACCGGGGTGCCCGCGCCGAGCAGGCGGTCGCCGTAGCGGTAGGCGTACCGGTCGGGGTAGAGGCAGAGACCGGCGGAGGCGCCGACCTCCAGGAGAGCGAGCGGCTGCGGCAGCGACGCCAGCACCGGCAGCAGTACGGCGCACCGCCCCGCCTCGTTCGTCTGGGTCGCCCGGGTCCGGATCTCCGCTTCGATGCCCGGCCAGTTCGCCACGGTGTGGTCGTGGAAGGCGGTCGGGTCCTCGACCGGACCGCCGAGGAGCCGGACCACCGCGAAGAGCAGGTTCGGCTGCCGCTTGGCCGGCGGCAGCGTGTCGATCAGGGCGAGCAGCTCGTCGTCGCGGGACACCGCCAGCGCCAGGCGCTCGTACGCGGGCGACACGCCCCGCGCCTCGCGGGCGGCGAACTCGGCGTACCTCTCGGCAGTGGTCACCGTTCGGCCGACCCGGCCGGCGGAGCGGGCCGCCGCGCGCGGGCGACGGTTCGGCGAGCGTCCCGCCAGGCGATCAGGGCGGTCCGTACGCGGGGTGAGGCGACCAGCTCCCCCCGGCGCCGGGCGCTCAACTGCTCGATCAGCCAGGCCGGGGCGTCGGCCTCCCGCACGGCTGCGGTCTTGGTGAGCAGGGCGCCGGTGCCGAGCGCGTGGCGGCCCCGGGCCATCGAGGTGAGCCCGAGGTCGGCGAGCGTCGGGTCCAGCCACCGCCACGGACGCCGGGCCGCCCAGGCCCAGTAGCCGGTGAGCTCGGCGCGGGCCGCCGCCCGGACGTCGTCGGCACCCATCGGCGCCAGGACGTCGCCCGGCGGCCGACCGAAGATCGCGTACCCGTGCCGCACCAGCTCGGCCCGGGTGATCCCGGAGAGGATGCGCTGGACGAGCTGCCCGTGAGTCCAGGTCGGATGCCGCACCTGGACGTCGGAGATCGTCGCGGCGTCGACGTAGACGCAACCGAGGTTGGCACCGGAGCCGACCCCGTCGTCGAGGCGACGGTGCACGGTGCCGAGCGCGGTCTGCCGGGCGGCGTCGACCGGGCCGTCGGTCACCGCGACCAGATCGAGGTCGCTGACGCCCGGGATGTGGTCGCCGGTCGCCAACGAACCCGCGACCAGCAGGTCGCTGACCCAGCCGAGCGCCGCGACGTCCCTGGCGAACGCGTCAACGACGGGTGGCGGGGTGACCATGAACGCAGTCTATGAAGTTTCCCGCGGCTTGCGTCGCCGCGAGATCTCCGCCAGGTGCTGACGCTGATGCTGCCGGACCATCTCGTCCCAGACTTCCTGGTCGTAGTCCGGATCCGGCAGGATCCACTTGTGCGAACCGTCGCTGTAATGGAACCGTTCGTCACCGCGCCGGATGATGCTCACCGGATCCACCGCCGGAACCGTCGGTGCAGCAGCCCGGCCGGCACCCAGGTCAGGTCCTCGGCCGCCCACACCAGGTAGGACCCCATATAGAGGGCCAGCGAGACCGGCGCGGGAGCCAGCCGCGCCCACCACCATCGGCAACCGCCGCAGAGGCCGTCGACACCGGGCAGGTGCACGGACAGGATCTGCTCGACCTGAAGCTCGGTCACGCCTGCTCCTCCCCGGCCAGCGGCCGCGTCGGATCGGGATGCGGTGCTGGGCTCGGCAGGGCAGTTCCGCGCCGCACCGGCAGGTCCGCCGCCAGAGCCGCCACGACCACACCGGACGGTGTCGACGAGCCAGCGCCAACGCGACCGCAAGCAGGTAGTCGTCGTACGACACGCGCTGGCGCATGCGGCCTCCTAGCGGTGACCCACCTCGCGCAATCACTGATGTGTTGTCATACAGGGCAAGACGCGCCTACGTTCAGGCCGTGAAGCGACCGCGCTTGTACGGACCCGGCGAGTTGGCCGCTGTGTTCGGCGTGTCGCGTCAGAGGGTGCTGCAGATCACCCGCAGGCCCGGCTTCCCCGAGCCTGTCGCCCGCCTGATCGGAATGACGGTCTGGGACGCCGATGAGGTGGATGAGTGGGCACGGCACAACCGCCCACCCCGCCCGACGGATGGCGACGAGGAACGCTGACCGGAGAGCTCGGCCGCAACACGCGACGCGAGCGACAAGAGGTCTGCTGAGCAGCCCAGGTAAGCAGTGCCCACCCGCCCCGGCAACTTGATGGGCACGGGCAGCTGAGTCGTTCGCGACATCAAGTTCGTAGCCTGCGTACCGCAGTTGTCGGTTCGCTGCGCACATGTCGGCTGATTGCGTACCGAGGACGCCTGAGTCGTTTCTGATTTCAGCTCGACAGGCGGCGACACACAGCCACCCCTCCCGCCAGCCTGGCCGGCGGGAGGCGGACCGAGCCGCCGCCGGTTCGCCGAGGTGGCGGTGTCGGGGGCACGGGGACACCGCAACTTCCCCGAAGTGGAGTGGCGAGAACGCCGCGAGCGCGGCAGGGGATCCCTGCCGCGCTCGCGAAGCGGTCGTACGTCAGCTGCAGCCGCTGGTGGAGCCGCAGCCCTCGCAGACATAGCAGCTGCCGGCCGGCCGCATCTTCGTACCGCAGGTGAAGCAGAGCGGCGCGTCGGCGGCCTTGCCGATCACGGCCTCCAGCAGTTCGGTGCTGGAGCCGACCGACGGCGCCGGCTTGACGACGGCCACCTCGGCCATCTCCTGCGCCGGCTGGGCGACCGGGGCCGCCTTCGGCTCGGGCACCTCGACCGGGGCGGAGGCGGCCATCGCGGTGAGGTCCGCACCGCTCGCCTCCGCCTCCGCCTCGGCCTGGAGCTGGGCGGCCCGCTCCTTGGCGGTGAAGATGCCCAGCTCCGCGCGGCGCTCGTACGGCAGGAAGTCCAGGGCCAGGCGACGGAAGATGTAGTCCATCACCGAGGCCGCCATCCGCACATCCGGGTCGTCGGTCATGCCGGCCGGCTCGAAGCGCATGTTGGTGAACTTGCTGACGTACGTCTCCAGCGGGACGCCGTACTGGAGACCGATGGAGATGGCCACCGAGAAGGCGTCCATCACGCCGGCCAGGGTCGAGCCCTGCTTCGACATCTTGAGGAAGACCTCGCCGAGGCCGTCGTCCGGGTACGACGAGGCGGTGAGGTAGCCCTCGGCGCCGCCGACCGAGAAGGAGATGGTCTGCGACGGGCGCTTCTTCGGCAGCCGCTTGCGCACCGGCCGGTACTCGACGACCTTCTCCACGACCTTGTCGACCTCGGCGGCCGGGGTCTGCGCGGTGGCCTTGTTCGGCTTGGCAGCCGACAGCGGCTGGCCGACCTTGCAGTTGTCCCGGTAGATCGCGAGCGCCTTGAGGCCGAGCTTCCAGCCCTCGAAGTAGATCTTCTCGACGTCCTTGACGGTCGCCTGCTCGGGCATGTTGACCGTCTTGGAGATGGCGCCGGAGATGAACGGCTGGACGGCCGCCATCATCCGCACGTGGCCCATCGGCGCGATGGACCGCTCGCCCATGGCGCAGTCGAAGACCGGGTAGTGCTCCGGCTTGAGGCCGGGGGCGTCCACCACGTGGCCGTGGTCGGCGATGTGCTCGACGATCGCCTCGACCTGCTCCTCGGGGTAGCCGAGGCTGCGCAGGGCGCGCGGCACGGTCTGGTTGACGATCTGCATCGAGCCGCCGCCGACCAGCTTCTTGAACTTGACCAGGGCCAGGTCCGGCTCGACACCGGTGGTGTCGCAGTCCATCATCAGGCCGATGGTGCCGGTCGGGGCGAGCACGCTGGCCTGCGAGTTCCGCCAGCCGTTCTTGTCACCGACCTTGTTGCCCAGGGTCCACTGCTTGGTGGCCTCGCGCTGGATGGCGGTGGCCACGGTGCCGGTCGGCTTGATCGCGTCGTTGGCGGCGGCGTGCTTGCGCATGACCCGCTTGTGCGCCTCGGCGTTGCGGGCGTAACCGTCGTACGCGCCGACGATGCCGGCCAGCTCGGCCGAGCGGCGGTACGCCGTGCCGGTCATCAGCGAGGTGATCGCCGCGGCGACCTCCCGGCCCTGCTCCGAGTCGTACGGCAGGCCGGAGGCCATCAGCAGCGCGCCCAGGTTGGCGTACCCGATGCCGAGCTGCCGGTAGGCGCGGGTGGTCTCACCGATCTTCTCGGTCGGGAAGTCGGCGAAGCAGATCGAGATGTCCATCGCGGTGATGACGAACTCGACCGACTTGACGAACTTCTCCACCTCGAAGGTGCCGTCGGCGCGCATGAACTTCATCAGGTTCAGTGAGGCCAGGTTGCACGAGGAGTTGTCCAGGTGCAGGTACTCCGAGCACGGGTTCGACGCGGTGATCCGCCCGGTCTCCGGGCAGGTGTGCCAGTCGTTGATGGTGTCGTCGTACTGCAGGCCGGGGTCGGCGCACTCCCAGGCGGCCTGGGCGATGGTGCGGAACAGCTTCTTGGCGTCGATCGTCTCGATGGTCTGCCCGTCGAGCCGGCCGCGCAGGTCGAAGCCGCCGCCGTTCTCCACGGCGGTCATGAACTCGTCGGAGACCCGGACCGAGTTGTTGGCGTTCTGGTACTGCACGCTGACGATGTCGGCGCCGCCCAGGTCCATGTCGAAGCCGGCGTCCCGCAGCGCGCGGATCTTGTCCTCCTCGCGCGCCTTGGTCGCCACGAACTCCTCGATGTCCGGGTGGTCCACGTCGAGGATGACCATCTTGGCGGCCCGCCGGGTGGCGCCACCGGATTTGATGGTCCCCGCGCTCGCGTCGGCGCCGCGCATGAAGCTGACCGGGCCGGAGGCGGTGCCGCCGGAGGAGAGCAGCTCCTTGGAGGAACGGATGCGGGAGAGGTTGACGCCGGCGCCCGAGCCGCCCTGGAAGATCCGCCCCTCCTCCTTGTACCAGTCGAGGATGGAGTCCATCGAGTCGTCGACGGCCAGGATGAAGCACGCGCTGACCTGCTGCGGCGACGGCGTGCCCACGTTGAACCAGACCGGCGAGTTGAAGCTGAACACCTGGTGCAGCAGCATCCAGGTCAGCTCGTGCGCGAACACCTCGGCGTCGGCCGGGGAGGCGAAGTAGCCGTACTCCTCACCGGCGGTGCGGTAGGTCTCTACCACCCGGTCGATGAGCTGCCGCAGCGACCACTCCCGCTGCGGGGTGCCCACCGCGCCCCGGAAGTACTTGGTGGTCACGATGTTGGCCGCGTTGACGGACCAGGACTCGGGGTACTCCACCCCGCGCTGCTCGAAGTTGATCGAGCCGTCCCGCCAGTTCGTCATCACGACGTCGCGGCGCTCCCAGGTGACCTCGTCGTAGGGATGCACCCCCTCGGTCGTCCAGACGCGCTCGATCTTCAACCCCGCCCCGGCCTTGTTCCGTGACTTGCTGGTCGTCACGCCCTCGCCCCCCTCGTCGGCGCGGTCACCCACCGCGCCTCATCAACTGTCAGAAATCCGAAAGAATCAGGTGGTCGCGCCGGCGGCCTCGGCCGCCTCGGCGCCGGCGCCCTCCCGGGCGCGTGCGGCGGCCCGCAGCGTCTCGATCTCGCGCTCGAAGTCGGCGAGCGAGTCGAAGGACCGGTAGACGCTGGCGAAGCGCAGGTAGGCCACCTCGTCCAGGTCGCGCAGCGGCCCGAGGATGGCCAGCCCGACCTCGTGGCTGGGGATCTCGGCGGCCCCCTTGGCCCGCACGGTCTCCTCGACCTTCTGCGCCAGCAGCGCGATCGAGTCGTCGTCGACCGGCCGACCCTGGCACGCCTTGCGCACCCCGCCGATGATCTTCGTACGGCTGAACGGCTCGGTCACCCCGCTGCGCTTGACCACCGCGAGCACCGCCTCCTCGACGGTGGTGAACCGCTTGCCGCACTCCGGGCAGGCCCGCCGCCGCCGGATGAGCTGGCCGTCGTCGGCCTCCCGCGAGTCGACCACCCGGGAGTCGGCATGCCGGCAGTACGGACACCGCATCGCCTTACCTCCTTCATCGACCGCGGGCACACCGACCGGCTCCCGGGCGCGCGTCGCCACGACGAAGCCATCACTCGATGGCTGACGCCGGCTGGACGGTACGGGAGTGCGTTCGGTAGTTGAACCCAACCTGTAGGCGACTTACGCCCGTGTGACTACTACATCTAGGGGTTGACCGTATGCCGTCGCACTAGCGAGGTCAAGTTGGCCGGCGTGTCCGGCGCGTCATCAGAATCACTCACCCGTCCCGCCTCTCCGCACGCCTCACCGAGGGCCCAACGGGCGGCCGGTCCAGGGGTCACGCGACACGCCGATAGAACATTCGTTCGAGGCCGACGTACCATTTATCAGAACAGGCGTTCGGAAATCCAGGATTTTGCCGCGACACGCCGACAACACGTCGTACAGATGTTTGAAAATGGCCGATCTCACCTATACGGTCAACAACGACCGGATGCGACGTGTCGCGTCGGGCCGGTCGGCAGCACCACCCGAGCACGCACCACGAGCCGACGAGGCACCCAGCGCCGACCAGGGAGGACGGACGTGACCGAGGACCGGGCCAGCCGGCAGCAGCACCCGCAGCCGATCGACGGGGCGGTTCCGCCGGCGACCCGTCGACCCCGCACCGCGCGCAGCCGGGCGGCCCAGCCCGCCGTGCGCCCGGTCACACCGGTGGTCAGCAGCTTCCCCGACCCCACCACGGTCGACCTGACCGCCCGGCAGCGCCGGATCCTGGAATTCATCCGCACCTGGGTGGAGCGCCACGGCTACCCGCCGAGCGTGCGCGAGATCGGCGAGGCGGTCGGCCTGGTCTCCCCGTCCAGCGTCGCCTACCAGCTCAAGGAGCTGGAGAAGAAGGGCTTCCTGCGGCGCGACCCGAACCGGCCGCGCGCGGTGGACGTCCGCGCCCCGGGCGAGGTCGACGACGAGGCGGCCCGTGCCCAGCGGCCCGCCCCCGCGTATGTGCCGATGCTGGGCCGGATCGCCGCCGGTGGCCCGATCCTCGCCGAGCAGGCGGTGGAGGACATCTTCCCCCTCCCCCGCGAGCTGGTCGGCGAGGGTGAGGTCTTCATGC
Organism: Micromonospora sp. NPDC051924; assembly: GCF_055586005.1. NCBI lineage: Bacteria > Bacillati > Actinomycetota > Actinomycetes > Micromonosporales > Micromonosporaceae > Micromonospora > Micromonospora sp. NPDC051924. The sequence goes on along the minus strand of NZ_JBVJJA010000002.1, from coordinate 73,126 downwards.
TCCAGGTCAAGGGCGATTCGATGCTGGACGCGGCGATCTGCGACGGCGACTGGGTGGTGGTCCGGCAGCAGCCGAACGCCGAGGTCGGCGACATCGTGGCCGCGATGCTCGACGGCGAGGCGACGGTGAAGACCTACCGCCGTCGCGACGGGCACGTCTGGCTGATGCCGCAGAACCCCGCCTTCGACCCGATCCCGGGCGACGACGCCACCATCATGGGTCGCGTGGTCGCCGTGCTGCGCCGGATCTGACGAGACGTACGGGTGACCGCCCCGCGGGGCGGTCACCCGTAGCTTCGATCAGTAGCGGTCGCCCCGGTGCTCCCGGCCACCCGACACCGGCCCGTACTGGCCCCGGTCGTCGTATCCGCCGCCCCGCCGGTCACGCGGATCGCCGTGGCCCGACCCCCGGCGTGGCGGGTCGGCCCGGCCACCGCCGCCGTAGCCGCCACCGCCCGGCTGGCCGCCGCCGTAGCCGCCCCCGCCCTGCTGGCCGCCGCCGTAGCCGCCGCCCTGGGGAGCCCCGCCGTAGACGCCGCCCTGCGGACGGCCACCGCCGCCCGGCTGGCCCCCGTAGACACCGCTGCCGCGTCCGCCGCCGTCCTGCGGGCGGCCGCCGCCGTACACGCCGCCAGCCGGCGGGTGGCCGGGGGCGCCGTTCGCCGACGCGCCGCCGTAGACCCCGCCGCTGCCGCCGTAGACGCCGCCCCGCGGGCCGCCGGCCTCGGGCGGGAAGCCGCCGTGCGCCGGGAACTCGTCGTCCCGTTCGGCCGGCTCCGCCGGCCGCGGCTTGCTGCGGGACCGCATGATCCCGAAGATGCCGGCACCGACCATCAGCGCGCCGATCACGCCCACCGCGGCGATCAGGTACGTGATCTCGTCGAGCGAGAGACTCTCGAACCACGACTTCTCGGCGGCCGGCTTCGCCGCGCCGGCCGGGTTCGGCAGCGCCTCCACGCCCTTGGTCGACGGGACGTAGCTGAGGATCTCCACCGGCTCGGTGTCGTCCAGCAGGCCGACGTCGGAGACCGTGACGAAGCTCTTGCCGTCCGGGGTGTACGAGATCGCCTCGCCGAACACGTCGGCGAGCGGGGTCACCCGCGGCGTCCCCTTCAACGCCCCGACGATGTCGCCGTTGGCGACGTCGTACTCGAAGGCGTCGGCGTACGTCCGCAGGACGACCTTGCTGCCGTCCGGCGAGCGGGCCGCGCCGGTGATGGTCAGCCGGCCCGGCGCGCCCAGCTTGTTGTCGGTGTTCGTCTTCGGGACGGTGACCTCGCCGACCTTCTCCATCGGCACCGGCGGGGTGTCACCCGACTTCAGCGCGCCCGACGGCTTGAAGATCTCCGCCTTGCCCGACGGGTCCTTGGTGATGATCAGCGGCAGGTTGTCGTCCCCGATCAGCAGCGCCTCGGCGTCGTGCGGCTTCTTCTCCGGGTACGACAGCCGGTGCAGCACCGGCTTGCTCTTGCCGCTCAACGGCATGGTCCAGACGGCGATCCGCTCCCGGCGGGTCTTGCTGGTGGCGTTGTCCCCGATGTCGCCGATCCAGACCGTCTTCTTGTCCGGCCCGAGAGCCAGGTCCTCGGTGTCGTACGGCCCGGCCCCGGAGTAGGAGACCGGCTCCTTCGCGATGCCGCACCTGGTGTCGAGGTAGAAGACCTTCTTGTGGCTGGGGTCGTCGCTGCTGTCGTCGATCACGACGTAACCGGTGCTGGTGGCGACCAGCCCGGACAGCTCGCGCAGCCGCTTGTCTTCGACGGTGCACTTCTTCTTGGGAGCCGCGGCCAGCACGGGGACCGCGGCGGGAGCCGCCACGGCGAGGCCGGCGGGTGCCACGACCGCGCCGATCAGGCCGAGCGCGATCGTGACCGAGGAGACAGCGTGCCGCATGGCGCCAAGTGTCGCACGACGCGGGTTTCGGGCGGGTGACGCCGGACGGCTCAGCCGCCGACGCCCACCCGCTCGTCCACGGTGAGCCGGTCCCCCGCCCGGTACGGCGCCAGCTCGGCGGCGAGCGCCTGGCCGACGCGGACGTGCAGCAGGGTGCCCTCGGGCAGGTGGGACGTGCTCAGCACCTCACCCTGCCGGTGCACCCGGGCGACCAGGTCCCCCCGGTCGTACGGCAGCACGGCGTGGACCTCGACCGCCGGGCGGGGCAGCCGCTGCTCGATCGCCTCGCGCAGCCCGTCGATCCCGCGCCCGCTGTGCGCGGAGACGAGGACGGCCTCGGGCCAGAGCCGCTTGAGCCGCAGCAGCGTCTCCTCGTCGGCGGCGTCGGTCTTGTTGACCACCAGCAGCTCCGGCAGCCGGTCGGCGCCCACCTCGGCGAGCACCTCGCGGACCGCCCGGACCTGCTCCTCCGGGTCCGGGTGGGTGCCGTCGACCACGTGCACCACCAGGTCGGCGTCGCCGACCTCCTCGAGCGTCGAGCGGAACGCCTCGACGATCTGGTGCGGCAGGTGCCGGACGAACCCGACCGTGTCGGAGAGCGTGTAGAGCCGCCCGTCGGACGTGGTGGCCCGGCGGGTGGTCGGGTCCAGGGTGGCGAACAGCGCGTTCTCCACCAGCACGCCCGCCCCGGTCAGGCGGTTGAGCAGGCTGGACTTGCCGGCGTTGGTGTAACCGGCGATGGCCACCGCGGGCACCGCGTTGCGGGAGCGTCGGGCGCGCTTGGTCTGGCGTACCGTCGTCATGCTCTTGATCTCGCGGCGCAGCCGCGCGATCCGGTGCCGGATCCGGCGCCGGTCGGTCTCGAGCTTGGTCTCACCCGGACCGCGCAGACCCACGCCGCCGCCGGCGCCACCGCCGCGGCCGCTACCACCGGTCTGCCGGGAGAGGGTCTCACCCCAACCGCGCAGCCGGGGCAGCAGGTATTCGAGCTGGGCCAGCTCGACCTGGGCCTTACCTTCCCGGCTCTTGGCGTGCTGGGCGAAGATGTCGAGGATCAGGGCGGTCCGGTCGACCACCTTGACCTTGGTGCGCTGCTCCAGGTTGCGCAGCTGCGACGGGGAGAGCTCACCGTCGCAGATCACGGTGTCGGCGCCGGTGGAGAGCACCACCGCGCCGAGGTCGTCGACCTTGCCCCGACCGACGTACGTGGCCGGGTCGGGCCGGTTGCGCCGCTGGATCAGCCCCTCGAGCACCTGCGAGCCGGCCGTCTCGGCCAGCGCCGCCAGCTCGGTGAGGCTGTTCTCGGCGTCCTCCTGGGTCCCCTCGGTCCAGACCCCCACCAGCACCACCCGCTCCAGCCGGAGCTGGCGGTATTCCACCTCGGTGATGTCGGTGAGCTCGGTGGAGAGGCCGGGGACCCGCCGCAACGCCTGCCGCTCCGACAGCTCGAACTCGCCGGTGGTGGCGTCGAACTCGTCGTCCTCGTAGGGAAGGAAGGTCTCCTGCTCGCGCAAACCGCGTCTCCTGTCCGTTATGTCTATTGCCGGGGCATTTCCCGTTCGTATGAGCATCCTGACATGTGCCAACGCGGGACGCACCTGCTATATGCCCGTGGCGCTACTAACTGGTAGCGGGGCCGGATGCCGGCCGAGCTGGGCGGGCGAGTAGAAATGCCAGGCGAGCCGCTCAGTGCCGACGGAGGAGTTCTACGTGGCCAACACCCGACTGCCGAGTGCCGGATTCTCGATCACCATCCGGATCGCGGTACCCGCGGACGCCTCCTCGATCGGTCGGCTGACCACCGCGGCGGGCGAGGCAGGCGCCATCGTCACCGCGCTGGACGTGGTCGACTCCGACCCGGCCAACGTGATCGTCGACCTCACCTGCGACACCGCCGACGCGAACCACGCCGACCAGGTGGTCGACGCGCTGACCGCGCTCGACGGGGTCGACGTCCGCAAGGTCTCCGACCGGACGTTCCTGCTGCACCTGGGCGGCAAGATCGAGGTCAACTCGAAGGTCGCGCTGCGCACCCGGGACGAGCTGTCCCGGGCGTACACCCCGGGCGTGGCCCGGGTCTGCCAGGCGATCGCCGAGAACCCGGCCGACGCCCGCCGGCTCACCATCAAGCGGAACACGGTCGCCGTGGTCAGCGACGGCTCGGCCGTGCTCGGCCTGGGCAACCTCGGGCCGGCCGCCTCGCTGCCGGTGATGGAGGGCAAGGCCGCGCTGTTCAAGCGCTTCGGCGGGGTGGACGCCTGGCCGGTGGTGCTGGACACCCAGGACACCGACGAGATCGTCTCGATCGTGAAGGCGATCGCGCCCGCGTACGGCGGGATCAACCTGGAGGACATCGCCGCGCCGCGCTGCTTCGAGATCGAGGCCCGGCTGCGCGAGGCGCTGGACATCCCGGTCTTCCACGACGACCAGCACGGCACCGCGATCTGCGTGCTGGCCGCGCTGACCAACGCGCTGCGCGTCGTGGGCAAGCAGCTGGAGGACGTCCGGGTGGTCGTCTCCGGCGCCGGCGCGGCCGGCACCGCGATCATGAAGCTGCTGCTGCGCCAGGGCGTGGGCGACATCATCGCGTACGACCGGCAGGGCGCCCTGCACCGCGGGCTGCCCGACCTGAACCCGGCCTGGCAGTGGCTGGCGGAGAACACCAACAAGGAGAACTACTCCGGCGACCTGCCCGGGGCGGTACGGGGCGCGGACGTCTTCATCGGGGTGAGCGCGCCGAACCTGCTCACCGGCGACGACATCGCCACCATGGCCAAGGACGCGATCGTCTTCGCGCTGGCCAACCCGGACCCGGAGGTCGACCCGCGGGAGGCGCGCAAGCACGCCGCCGTGGTCGCCACCGGCCGCTCGGACCAGCCGAACCAGATCAACAACGTGCTGGCCTTCCCCGGCGTGTTCCGGGGCATGCTCGACGCGCACGCCGAGGAGTTCACCGAGGAGATGGCGATCGCGGCGGCCCGGGCCATCGCGGACGTGGTCGGCGAGGACAAGATCAACCCGACGGTCATCGTGCCGAGCGTCTTCGACTCCCGGGTCGCCCCGGCGGTCGCGGCCGCGGTCCGGGCCGCCGCCCAGAACCCGACCGCCACCCCGCCCCCCGCCGCCGACCCCGGCCCGGCCGACCTCCCCGAGATCGCCGCCAACGCCAGCGCCACCCCCTGATCCGGGCTCGTTGATCAAGAGGTTTGCGCCCGGTCAAGGCCGATTCCTGACGCAAACCTCTTGATCAACACGACCCGGCGCCGGGCGCCGGGTGGGCGTGTGGCCGGGTCAGGGGAGGAGGGCGGGGAGGGTGATCTCGCCGGTGGCGACCAGGAGGGCGGGGCCGGAGAGCCAGCAGGAATCCTCGGTCACGGTCACCGTGAGGCGGCCGCCGGGAACGTCCACGATGACCGTGCCGGTGTCCCGGCCGGCGTCGCGCAGCGCGACCGCGGCGACCGCGCAGGTGCCGGTCCCGCAGGAGAGCGTCTCGGCCGAGCCGCGCTCGTAGACCCGCATCAGCACGTGCCCGTCGGCGCCCGCCACCGGTTCGCCCGGGGTGGTGAACTCGACGTTCACCCCGGCCGGGAAGACCGCCGGATCGACGTCCGGTGCCCGGGTGAGGTCGAGGCCCGGCAGCTCCAGCCCGGCGGGCACCGCGCAGACCAGGTGCGGGTTGCCGACGTCCACCGCCGCGCCGGCCAGGGTCAGCCCGCCCAGGGTCGCGGTGGCCGTGCCGGACAGCCGCGGACGCCGCATCTCGACGGCGATGTCCGCCCCCTCGACCCGCGCGCGCACCAGGCCGGCCCGGGTGGCCACCGGCAGCGCCGCGTCCGCCGTGGTGGCCAGCCCGGTCTCCAGCAGGTAGCGGACGAAGACCCGGGCGCCGTTGCCGCACATCTCCGCGAAGGAGCCGTCGGAGTTCCAGTAGTCCATGAACCACTCGGCCTCGCCGGCCAGGGCGGCGCCCTCCGGGTGCTTGGCGGCCCGCACCACGCGCAGCACGCCGTCCCCGCCGATGCCGCGCCGCCGGTCGCAGAGCGCGGCGACCAGACCGGGCGTCAGATCGAGCGCGCCGTCCGGGTCGGGCAGGATGACGAAGTCGTTGCCGGTGCCGTGGCCCTTGGTGAACTCCACGCCACCATCATTCCCGATGCTCGGTGACCACCCGCAGCGCAGTGTCGAGAAACGAGGGCGAGGCCGAGTCCAGCCAGTGGATCCGAGGGTCGCGCCGGAACCAGGTGCGCTGCCGGCGGACGAACCGGCGGGTCGCCCGGATCGTCTCGTCGTACGCCTCGGTCTCGGTCAGCTCGCCGGCCAGGAAGCGCAGCACCTGCTGGTAACCGAGGGCCCGGCTGGCCGTACGCCCCTCGGGCAGGCCGCGACCGACCAGGGTCCGGGTCTCAGCGACCAGGCCGTCGGCCCACATCCGGTCCACCCGCAGCGCGATCCGCTCGTCGAGCAGGGCGGTGTCCAGGTCCACGCCGAGCTGCACGGAGGGATAGAACGGGGTCGGCTCCGGCAGGGAGGCGGCGAACGGCGCCCCGGTCAGCTCGATCACCTCCAGGGCCCGGACGATCCGCCGGCCGTTGGTCGGCAGGATGCCGGCCGCCGCCACCGGGTCGGCCTCGGCCAGCCGTGCGTGCAGCGGGGCCGGACCGCCGGCGGCCAGCTCCGCCTCCAGCCGCTCCCGCACGGCGGGGTCGGTGCCGGGGAACTCGAACTGTTCCAGCACCGCCCGCACATAGAGACCGGAGCCGCCGACCAGCAGCGGCACCTTGCCCCGGGCCTGGATGTCGTCGACCGCCGCACGGGCCAGCTTCTGGTATTCAGCGACGCTGGCCGGCTCGGTGACCGCCCAGATGTCGAGCAGGTGGTGCGGCACCCCCTCCCGCTCGGCCGGGGGCAGCTTCGCGGTGCCGATGTCCATGCCCCGGTAGAGCTGCATCGAGTCGGCGTTGACCACCTCGCCGTCGAGGGCGTGCGCGAGCGCGATGCTCAGCGCCGACTTCCCGGCCGCGGTCGGCCCGACCACGGCCACCACCGTGCCGGTCATGCGCGGTTCCAGGTCGCCACGAAGTAGGCAACGCCGTAGGGGGCCTCGTGGTGGCTGAGCCGGCCCCGCCAGTCGCCGCCCGCCGCGCGGACCGCGCCGGCCAGCACCTGCCACGGCGCCCGCCCGGCCACCTTCAGCTCCGCGGACAGCACCGGGTCCAGGCCGAGCAGTGCCTCGGCGTCCACGTCGGCCAGGGCCCGGGCCACCCCCTCGTCGTACGCCTCGGCGCGCGGGTCGTCGTAGCCGGGCGCCTTGACGCCCCGGCAGGCCGACCCGTCCCCCAGCACCAGCAACGCGGTGCGCCCCGCCGCCTCGGCGGCGACCGCCGCGCCGAGTTCCGCGCACTCGGCCGGCGGCGCGTCGGCGGCGACCGCGCGGGCCGGCCGGGGCAGGCCGGTGCCGGAGCGGCCGATCAGCCAGGCCCCGATGGTCAGGCTCAACGGCAGCCGCTCCCCGCCCGCGCAGCTCACCTTCTCCAGTGGCACGGTCCGGTCGAGGCCGAAGCCACGCAGCGAGCCGTGGTCGGCGGCGCGGAACGCCTCGCTCCGCGGGCCGTCCCCGACCAGCAGGATCACCTCGGGTTCCGCGGCGAGCAGCTCGGCGACCGCCGCGTCGCAGGCGGCGCGGAGGTGGTCCAGCTCACCGGCGGCGGCGCCGGCGACCTCGGGTACGAGCAGGGGCGGGTGGGGGCAGACGGCGGCGGCGACCAGTGGCACGGGTCCAACCTATCCGGATCCCCCGGTGCGTCCCCGCACCGATCCGGTCATCGAGGCGCTACGACACCGTATGGTCACGGTCGACGACAGGCGCTCGACACGGACGGGGGCGGACCTGTGACAATGCCGGGAGTAACTTTGCTGCGCCGTGGCGGCGATCGAGGGGGCAACCCCGTCGACGCCGGGAGAACGAGGATGGGCACATGAGCGACTGGACTGCCTTCGGACGGGTGGACGAGGACGGCACCGTCTACGTCAAGACCGCCGAGGGCGAGCGGGTGGTCGGATCCTGGCAGGCGGGGGCACCGGAGGAGGGGCTGGCCCACTTCGCCCGGCGCTTCGCCGACCTGGTGACGGAGGTGGACCTGACCGAGGCCCGGCTCAACTCGGGCGCGGCGGACGCCGGCCACACGCTGACCACGATCCGGCGGATCCGCGCCTCGCTGGCCGAGGCCCACGTGGTCGGTGACATCGACGCGCTGGCCGCACGCCTGGACAAGCTGGCCGCGGTGGCCGAGGAGAAGGCCGGCGAGGCCAAGGCGGCCCGGGACGCCGCCCGGGGCGAGGCGCTGGCCCGCAAGACCGCCCTGGTGGAGGAGGCGGAGAAGCTGGCCGCCGAGTCGACCGGCTGGAAGACTGCCGGCGACCGGCTCAAGGAGATCCTCGACGAGTGGAAGACCGTCCGCGGGGTCGACAAGAAGACCGACGGTGAGCTGTGGAAGCGGTTCGCCGCCGCGCGCGACTCGTTCACCCGCCGCCGGGGTGCCCACTTCGCCTCCCTCGACCAGCAGCGCAAGCAGGCGCAGACGGTCAAGGAGGAGTTGGTCGCCGAGGCCGAGAAGCTGAAGGAATCCGCGGACTGGGCGATCACCGCCAACCAGCTCAAGGATCTGATGGCCCAGTGGAAGGCCGCCCCGCGGGCGTCCAAGGAGGCCGAGCAGAAGCTCTGGGAGAGGTTCCGCGCCGCGCAGGACCACTTCTTCACCCGGCGCAGCGAGGTCTTCTCCGCCCGGGACAACGAGCAGCGGGCCAACCTGGAGCGCAAGCAGGCCCTGCTCGCCGAGGCCGAGGCGCTCGACGTCGACGGCGACCCGAAGGGCGCCCAGGCGAAGCTGCGGGAGATCCAGGCGCAGTGGCACGAGGCCGGCCGGGTGCCTCGCGAGGCGGCCGCCGGGCTGGAGCGTCGGCTGCGCGCCGTGGACGACAAGGTCCGCGAGGTCATGGACTCGGCGTGGCGGCGGACCACCAAGGAGGACAGCCCGCTGCTCGCCCAGATGCGGGTGCAGGTCGCCGAGGCCGAGGAGCGGCTGGCCCGTGCCCAGGCCGCCGGTGACGCCCGCCGGATCAAGGAGGCCGAGCAGGCGCTCGCCTCGAAGCGGCAGTTCCTCCAGCTGGCCGAGCAGACCAGCTGACCTGACGTACCCCCGGCAGCCCCCGGTCCCGTGACGGGACCGGGGGCTGTCGCATGTTGACGCATCGAGGTGGGCTGATCAGAATGGGCGGCGGAGCCAGGTTCCGGCACCGGCACGAGGGCACCGACGGCTGATCCCGCCGTCGGGGAACGCCGGTGCTCCCCCCGCGAGCGGCCGTCCACGTGACCCGGCCCGGCGCGCGCTGTCCGCGTACTCGATGACGAGCGGGCCGTCTCCCCTGGTCTCACCGTCCGCGGCGGCCGCCCGCCGCGGGCATCCGAAGTGGAGCACCCATGCACCGACCCACCGCCCTCGGCGGCGCGCTCGCCGCGCTCGCCACCGCCGCGGCCGGCGTCCTCGTCGCCGCCGCCGTCAGCACCACCCCGGCCGCCGCCGCCACCGGCGGAACCGGCACCGGCTACCTGCACACCAGCGGCAACAAGATCGTCGACAGCACGGGGGCCACGGTCCGGCTCACCGGCATCAACTGGTTCGGCATGGAGACCGACAACAAGACCTTCCACGGTCTGTGGTCGAGCAACCCGTGGCGCAGCCAGCTCGACACCATGGCCCGGCTGGGCTACAACACGCTGCGCATCCCGTACTCGAACGACGCGCTGAAGCCGGGCGCCACGGCCACCGGGATCAACGACTACGTCAACCCGGACCTGGTCGGGCTCTCCCCGTTGCAGATTCTGGACAAGGTGATCGACTACGCGGGCAGCAAGGGGATGCGGGTCATCCTGGACCGGCACCGGCCCACCTCGGCCGGCCAGTCGCCGCTCTGGTACACCTCGACGGTCTCGGAGGCGACCTGGATCGCCGACTGGAAGACGCTCGCCCAGCGGTACGCGAACAACCCCACCGTGATCGGGGCGGACCTGCACAACGAGCCGCACGCCGAGGGCACCAACCCGGCGGCCACCGGCGCCTGCTGGGGCTGCGGCGACACCGCCCGCGACTGGCGGCTGGCCGCCGAGCGGGCCGGCAACGCGATCCTCGGGGTGCAGCCGAACTGGCTGATCTTCGTGGAGGGGGTGAGCTGCCCGAGCGGCGGCCTGTCCAACGTCTGGGACGGCGACCCCGGCAACGACGAGGACTGCGGCTGGTGGGGCGGCAACCTCTCCAGGGCCGGGCAGTACCCGGTCCGGCTGAACGTGGCCAACCGGCTGGTCTACTCGCCGCACGAGTACGCCACCTCGGTCTACCACCAGGCCTGGTTCGACGACCCGACCTACCCGGCGAACATGCCGGGCATCTGGGACAAGTACTGGGGCTACCTCTACAAGCAGAACATCGCGCCGATCATGATGGGCGAGTTCGGCACCACTCTGCAGGACCCCAAGGACAAGGTCTGGTTGCAGAACCTGATGGCGTACACCGGGACCGGGGTGAACGGGATGTCCTTCACCTACTGGTCGTGGAACCCGAACTCGGGTGACACCGGCGGCATCGCCAACGACGACTGGACCACGATCAACCAGGCCAAGCAGGACATCCTCCAGCCGTACCTGATCCCGCCGGTGGGTGGTGGCGGCACCACCAGCCCGTCGCCGACCGGCACCCCGAACACGTCGCCGTCCCCGACCTCGCCGTCCCCGTCGCCGACCACGCCGGCCCCGACCGGGGGCTGCACGGCGACGTACCAGCAGGTCAACGCGTGGTCGGGCGGGTTCCAGGGCGAACTGACCGTGAAGAACACCGGCACCGGCGCGCTGAACCCGTGGTCGGCGAGCTGGACCTGGCCGTCCGGGGTGACCCTGGCCAGCGGCTGGAACGCCACCGTCACCCAGTCCGGCACCACGGTCACCGCGGCCGCCCCGGACTGGGCGAGGACGCTCGCGCCGGGCGCCTCGGTGACCGTCGGCTTCACCGCCAACGGCGCGGCCTCCGCGCCCGCGTCGGTGAAGCTCAACGGCACCGCCTGCTGAGCCGCGACGGCCGGGGCCTCCGCGGGGAGGTCCCGGCCGTCGACGGTCGGTCAGTGGGCGGCGCAGCCGCCGGCGGGCGCGGGCGCCGCGGCCGGCGCGCCGATGGTCGGCAGCCCCAGCAGCACGCCGGGGGTACGCGGGGCACGCCCCGCCTCGGCGGCGTCACCGGCCCGGGTACGCCGGTGCGACAGCGGCTCCCCGTCGGCGTTGAGGTGGTGCGGGGCGGCGTACGTGACGGTGGTGTGCACGATGTCGCCGGGGCGGATCTGTCCGGCCAGGCGGCCCGCGTCGAAGTGCACCAGGCGGCCGTCGCGGGCGCGGCCGGACATCCGGCCGGTGCGCTCGTCCTTGCGCCCCTCGCCGACGGCGACCAGCACCTCGACGGTCTCCCCGACCAGCTTCTTGTTCTCCGCCCAGGTGATCTCCTCGACCGTGGCGATGAGCCGCTCGTAGCGTTCCTGCACGACCTGCTTGGGCAACTGGCCGTCCATCGTGGCGGCCGGGGTGCCGGGGCGCTTGGAGTACTGGAAGGTGAACGCCGAGGAGAACCGGGCCTCCCGCACCACGTCGAGGGTGCGCTCGAAGTCGGCGTCGGTCTCGCCGGGGAAGCCGACGATGATGTCCGTGGTGATCGCCGCGTCGGGCATGGCCGCCCGGACCTTCTCGATGATGCCCAGGTATTTCTCGGACCGGTACGAGCGGCGCATCGCGCGCAGGACGTCGTCGGAGCCCGACTGCAGCGGCATGTGCAGCGAGTGGCAGACGTTCGGCGTCTCGGCCATCGCGGCGATCACGTCGTCGGTGAAGTCCTTCGGGTGCGGGCTGGTGAACCGCACCCGCTCCAGGCCCTCGATGTCGCCGCAGGCGCGCAGCAGCTTGCCGAAGGCGTACCGGTCGCCGAACTCGACGCCGTAGGAGTTGACGTTCTGCCCGAGCAGGGTCACCTCCAGCACGCCCTCGTCGACCAGGGCGCGCACCTCGGAGAGGATGTCGCCGGGGCGGCGGTCCTTCTCCTTGCCGCGCAGGGAGGGCACGATGCAGAACGTGCAGGTGTTGTTGCAGCCGACCGAGATCGACACCCAGCCGGCGTACGTCGACTCGCGCCGGGTGGGCAGCGTGGACGGGAACACGTCGAGGGACTCGAGGATCTCCACCTCGGCGGCGGTGTTGTGCCGGGCCCGCTCCAGCAGCACCGGCAGCGAGCCGATGTTGTGCGTGCCGAAGACGACGTCCACCCAGGGGGCCTTGCGGACGATCTCGCCGCGGTCCTTCTGGGCCAGGCAGCCGCCGACCGCGATCTGCATCCCCGGGTGCCTGTCCTTCACGGGGCGCAGATGACCCAGGTTGCCGTAGAGCCGGTTGTCGGCGTTCTCCCGGACGGCGCAGGTGTTGAACACCACCACGTCGGGCTGCTCGTCGGCCTCGGCGGCGCGCACGTACCCGGCCTGTTCGAGCAGGCCGGAGATGCGCTCGGAGTCGTGCACGTTCATCTGGCAGCCGTACGTGCGCACCTGGTAGGTGCGCGGGCTGCCCGCGGCTGCGGTAGTCATGACCCGGACAGCGTATCCGGGCGGAGCTGGTCGGAACGAACGAGGAGGAGCCGTGTGCCGAAGCATCAAGACCCTGCGTGAGCCGTACGTCCCGGTGGTCACCGAAGAGGACATCCGGGCGGCCGCGTTGCAGTACGTCCGGAAGATCTCCGGGTTCCGTACCCCCGCCGCGCACAACGCCGAGGCGTTCAACGCGGCGGTGGACGCGGTGGCCGCCGCCACCGCGACCCTGCTGGACCAGTTGGTGGTCCGCGGTCAGCAGCCGGCAGCCCGGGGCTGATCGGGTCGGCCCGGGGCGCCGCGGTCAGGCGGCGGCCAGGGCCGGTGCGACCGAGTCGGGCGCCCAGCGCGAGCGGTGGCACTGTGACCAGCCCCGACAGCCGGGGTGCGACAGGGTGCAGAGCCGCTGGTCGCTGAGCACCTCGCCGTCGTCGGTCTCGACCACGTCGAAGTGCACCGGGCGGATCGTGCCGTCCGGGGCGACCAGCAGGTGCCGCCCGGCGTCGAGGGTGTCGTCGCGCATCAGGCAGTTGCGGTCCAGCAGCCGGGCCAGCGCCGCGATGCTGGGCAGCTCGGGCAGCTTGTCGGGCACGCCGTAGCAGTCGACCATGGTGCCGTACGCCCCGGGCGCCTCCCAGACGTCGCAGACCACCGCGTACGCGGGGAGTCGGGCCGGGTCGGCGACGGCGAGGGGCATCACCACCCGGCCGAGCGCCTCGGCCAGCGCCGGGTAGACCTCCACGGGCGCCGCGCCGTCGATTCTCCAGTTCCACAGCTCGGTCATGCCGCCTCCTCGCTGCGCTCGTCCCACCGGCCTCCGGATCGGGCCTTACTGACGATGGTGGGGTGCATATGACCGCAGCCGGGGGCAAGTTACCGGTCTGTGACCATTCCGGGCAAAAATTCCTCGGGCGACGTTGCTCCGAGTAGCGGGAAGATGACAGTTTATCGGGTATCGTGCCGCTTCCGCGGCCGGAGGTCACCGGGGATCGCGCCGGTCCACGGTCGCCGCCCCGCCCGTCAGCGGACCCGGATCAGGTGCTCGCTCGCCGGCAGCAGCTCGCCCACCACGGTGCCGCCGGGCACCTCCCCGGCGACCAGCAGGCCGCCGGAGGTCTGCGCGTCGGCCAGCAGCAGCCGCTCCCCCTCGTCGACGCCGCCGAAGTCGGTCCACGGGGTCACCCAGTCCAGATTGCGGCGGGTGCCGCCGCTGACGTACCCGTCGCGCAGCGCCTCCCGGGCACCGGGCAGATAGGGCACGGCCGCCGCGTCGATCGCCACGGTGAGCCGGCTCGCCCGGGCCAGCTTCGAGGCGTGCCCGAGCAGCCCGAACCCGGTGACGTCGGTGCCGCAGCGCACGCCGGCGGCGACCGCCGCCCGCGCCGCGTCCCGGTTCAGCCGGGCCATCGAGGCGACCGCCTCCGGGAACCGCTCCCCGGTCCGCTTGTGTCGGGTGTTCAGCACCCCGACGCCGAGCGGCTTGGTCAGCGACAGCGGCAGGCCGGCCCGGCCGGCGTCCAGCGTGATCAGCTCCTCGGGGCGGACCACCCCGGTGACCGCCAGCCCGTACTTCGGGCCGTCGTCGTCCACGCTGTGCCCGCCGGCCAGGTGGCAGCCGGCCTCCCGGGCCACGTCCTGGCCGCCGCGCAGCACCTCGCGGGCCAGCTCCAGCGGCAGCACCTCCCGGGGCCAGCAGAGCAGGTTGAGCGCGACCAGCGGGGTGCCGCCCATCGCGTACACGTCGGAGAGGGCGTTGGCCGCGGCGATCCGGCCCCAGTCGTACGGGTCGTCCACCACCGGGGTGAAGAAGTCCGCGGTGCTGACCAGGCCGGTCCGCTCGTCCAGCCGGACCACCGCGGCGTCGTCGCCGTGCTCCAGCCCGACCAGGAGGTCTGCGGCGGCGGTGGCCGGACCGAGGCCGGCGACCATCGCCTCCAGCTCGCCCGGCGGGATCTTGCAGGCGCAACCCCCGCCACGGGCGTAATCGGTCAACCGGAACGCGTCGGTCATCCCCACATGATCTCCGCGGCACGCCGGGTCCGCCACCCGGACGGGCCGGTTGGTGACGGAATTCGGACTTGCGGGTACGCCGGTGACTGGTGTTACCGCTCCGTGACCATTCGAGTTGCATTCCGCCATGTCAGGCCGCCTACAGTGGCCCAACCGGGGGTCGACCGACCCCGCTTTCCGCACGACGACAGGGACGGTGGACGACGTGACGACGGGCGAACCCCTCATCGTGCTGGACGGGGTCAACAAGTGGTTCGGCCCGCTGCACGTGCTCGACGACGTCTCGCTGTCGGTCGGCCGGGGCGAGGTGGTCGTGGTGATCGGCCCGTCGGGTTCCGGCAAGTCGACCCTGTGCCGGACGATCAACCGGCTGGAGCCGATCGACTCGGGCACCATCACGTTCGACGGCACCGCGCTGCCGGCCGAGGGGAAGGCCCTCGCCAAGCTGCGCAGCGAGGTCGGCATGGTGTTCCAGTCGTTCAATCTCTTCGCGCACAAGACCATCCTGGAGAACGTCACCCTCGGCCCCGTCAAGGTCCGCAAGGAGAAGCCGGCCGCCGTCCGCGAGCGCGGCCTCGCCCTGCTGGACCGGGTCGGCATCGCCAACCAGGCGGACAAGTACCCGGCGCAGCTCTCCGGCGGCCAGCAGCAGCGGGCGGCGATCGCCCGCGCGTTGGCCATGCAGCCCAAGGCGATGCTCTTCGACGAGCCGACCAGCGCGCTGGACCCGGAAATGGTCGGCGAGGTGCTGGACGTGATGACCTCGCTGGCCCGGGACGGCATGACCATGGTGGTGGTCACCCACGAGATGGGCTTCGCCCGGCACGCGGCCAACCGGGTGATCTTCATGGCCGACGGCAGGCTGGTCGAGGACGCCCCGCCGGCCGAGTTCTTCGCGAACCCGCGCAGCGAGCGGGCCAAGGACTTCCTCTCCAAGATCCTCACGCACTGAGCGTCCGTAGTGGAGCGCGCCGTCCCCCGGTGGCTCCGTCGTAGAAGGAGATGAGAATGCGTTACAAGCGCGTGGCGGCGGTCGCCATGATGGCCTCGCTCGCCCTCTCGGCCGCCGCGTGCGGCAAGGAGGGGAGCCCGACCCCGAGCGGCGGCAACGCCAGCGGTGGCGCCCAGGCGGACACCTGCACGAGCTCGGGCGTGACCTTCACCCCCAAGACGGACGCGAACGTCGCCGGCAGCCCGACCTTCCAGAAGATCAAGAGCGCGGGCAAGGTCACCATCGGCGTCAAGTTCGACCAGCCGAACCTGGGCTACAAGGACGCCCAGGGCAAGCGCTGCGGCTTCGACATCGAGGTCGCCCAGTACGTCGCCAGCAAGCTCGGCGTCGACCCGGCGAAGATCGAGTACAAGGAGATCGCGTCGGCCAACCGGGAGACCGCGATCAAGGGTGGCGAGATCGACTACTACGTCGGCACCTACTCGATCACCGACAAGCGCAAGAACGACGTCTCCTTCGCCGGCCCGTACTTCGTCGCCGGCCAGGACCTGCTGGTCCGCAAGGACGACTCGTCGATCACCGGCAAGGACTCGCTCAAGGGCAAGAAGGTCTGCTCGGCCACCGGTTCCACCCCGATCCAGCGGGTGCGGGACGAGGGCCTGACCGAGCCGAACAACATCGTCGAGTTCAAGACCTACTCCGAGTGCGTCTCGCAGCTCCTCGACAAGAAGGTCGACGCCGTCACCACCGACGACGCCATCCTCAAGGGCTACGCCGCGCAGAACCCGGACGAGCTGAAGGTCGTCGGCCAGCCGTTCAGCACCGAGAAGTACGGCATCGGCCTGCCCAAGGACGACAAGGCCTTCCGCGACTACGTGAACGACCAGCTCGAGGCGGCGTTCACCGACGGCACCTGGCAGAAGGTCTACGACGGCACGCTGGGCAAGTCGGGCTCCTCGGCCACCGCGCCGAAGCTCGAGCGGTACTGACGGATCCGACGCGGCACCGGGCGGGGAGGCAACTCCCCGCCCGGTTCCCGTCCCGAGAGTGAGAGCGAGGCATGGGCGACTTCTTCCGCGTCCTGACGGACAACCACCAGGTGTTCCTCGACGGGTTCACCAACACCGTCAAGCTCTTCCTGATCGCCGCCGTCGGCAGCCTCGTCCTCGGTACGCTGCTCGGCGCGATGCGGGTCTCGCCGGTGCCCGCGCTGCGGGCTTTCGGCGCCACGTACGTCAACATCGTCCGCAACACCCCGCTGACCCTGGTCTTCGCGTTCCTGGTCTTCGCGGTGCCGAAGCTGGACGTGAACATCGACTACTTCCCCAGCGCCGCCATCGCGCTGACCCTCTACACCGCCGCCTTCGTCTGCGAGGTGGTCCGCTCCGGCGTGAACACGGTGGCGACCGGGCAGGCCGAGGCCGCCCGCGCGCTGGGCATGAGCTTCGGCCAGGTGCTCACGCTGATCGTGCTGCCGCAGGCGCTGCGGGCCATGGTGCCGCCGATGATGAGCGTCTTCATCGCCATGCTGAAGAACACCACGATCGCCGCCGGCTTCTCAGTGCTGGAGGCGGGCGCGATTCCGGCGTACATGGCCGAGCGGGGTGAGCCGCAGTTCGTCGTGCTCACCTGGATCGCGATCGGCTTCCTGATCCTGATCATCCCGCTGGTGGTGCTCCAGCGGTTCCTCGAGCGCAAGTGGGCGGTGGCGCGATGAGCTCGGTCCTCTACGACCTGCCCGGCCCGCGGGCCCGGCTGCGCAACCGGATCCTCGGCCTCGCCTCGGTCGCCGCGATCGTCGCGCTGGTCGCGTTCGTTCTCTACAAGTTCAACGCGACCGGCCAGTTCGAGGCCCGCAAGTGGGAGCAGTTCCAGTACGCCTCGGTGCAGCGTGAGCTGCTCACCGGCCTCTGGGCGACGCTCAAGGCCGCCGGCATCGCCACCGTGCTGGCCCTGCTGTTCGGCGCGGTCTTCGCCGGCGCCCGGCTGTCCGACCGGTGGATCCTGCGCACCCCGGCCACCTTCGTGGTGGAGCTGTTCCGGGCCATCCCGCTGCTGATCCTGATCTTCTTCGGCTACTACGTGCCGCTGCAGTACGGCTGGTCGATCGACAAGCTGTGGGCCCTGGTCATCGGCCTTACCCTGTACAACGGCTCGGTGCTCGCGGAGATCTTCCGGGCCGGCATCAACGCGGTGCCCTACGGCCAGACCGAGGGCGCATACGCGATCGGCCTGCGCAAGAACCAGGTGCTGCGGCTGATCCTGCTGCCGCAGGCGTTCCGGTCGATGCTCCCGGCCATCGTGAGCCAGCTCGTGGTGCTGCTCAAGGACACCGCGCTGGGCTTCATCATCACGTACCCGGAGCTGCTCTTCGTCGGCAAGCAGATCGGTGGCCGGCTGCCGTTCGGGCTGCCGTACGTCCCGACGTACCTGATCGTCGCGGCCATCTACATCTCGATCTGCGGGCTGCTCTCCATCCTGGCGTGGTGGCTGCAGCGCCGGCTCACCCGGCTGCCGCGTACCTCCGCGACGGTGATGCCGGCGGACGACATCGGCCGGGACGGCTCGGCCCTGGTCTGACCACGACACACGGCGGGCGGGTGGGGTTTCCCCACCCGCCCGTCGGCGTCTGTGCGCCCCTCAGCGGGCGATCTCGGTGACCCGGGACTCGCGGACCACGGTGACCCGGATCTGACCCGGGTAGGTCAGCTCCTCCTCGATCTGCTTGGCCACGTCCCGGGCCAGCACCGCCGCGCCGATGTCGTCGACGTCCTCCGGCTTGACCATCACCCGGATCTCGCGGCCCGCCTGCATGGCGAAGACCTTCTCCACACCGATCTTGCCGGCCGCGATCTCCTCGATCCGCTCCAGCCGCTTCACGTACGCCTCGAGGCTCTCCCGCCGGGCCCCCGGCCGCCCGCCGGAGCAGGCGTCGGAGGCCTGGGTGAGCACGGCCTCGATGGTCTGCGGCGGCACCTCGTTGTGGTGCGCCTCGATGGCGTGCACCACGTCCTCGCTCTCACCGTACTTGCGGGCCAGGTCGGCGCCGATGATGGCGTGGCTGCCCTCCACCTCGTGGGTGAGCGCCTTGCCGATGTCGTGCAGAAACGCGCAGCGCTTGATGGTCGGCACGTCCAGCCGCAGCTCGGCGGCCATGATGCCGGCGATGTGCGCGGTCTCCACCAGGTGCTTGAGCACGTTCTGCCCGTACGAGGTGCGGTAGCGCAGCCGGCCGAGCAGGGTGACCAGCTCCGGGTGGATCTCGGTGATGCCGACCTCGACCAGGGCGTCCTCGGCGGCCCGGTGGCAGAGCTCCTCGACCTCGTGCCGGGCCAGGTCGTAGACCTCCTCGATCCGGTGCGGGTGGATCCGGCCGTCCAGCACCAGCTTCTCCAGGGTGAGCCGGCCGACCTCGCGGCGTACCGGGTCGAAGCAGGAGAGCAGCACCGCCTCGGGGGTGTCGTCGATGATCAGGTTGACCCCGGTGACCGACTCGAAGGCGCGGATGTTGCGCCCCTCCCGGCCGATGATCCGCCCCTTCATCTCGTCGCCGGGCAGGTGCAGGACACTGACCACGCTCTCCGCGGTCTGCTCGCTGGCGACCCGCTGGATGGCGTCCACGACGATGTGCCGGGCCCGCAGCTCGGCGGTGCTCCGGGCGTCCGCCTCGATGTCCCGGACCAGGAGCGCGGCCTCCCGCTTGGCCTGGCCCTCGATCGACTCGACCAGCTCGGTGCGGGCCGCGTCGGCGGTCAGCCCGGCCACCCGCTCCAGCTCGCGACGGCGCTGCTCCTCCGCCTCGGCGAGGGTCTGCTCCCGCTCGACCAGAGCGGCCTCCCGGGCGGCGAGGGCGGCGCTGGCGGCGGTGAGCTGCCGCTCCCGCTCAGCGAGCCGCTCCACCTCCTCGGTGTGCAGCCGTTCCCGCTCGTCCATCCGGGCCGCCCGCCGTTCCACCTCGGCGGCCTGCTCGCGGGTGGTCGCGGCGAGCACCGCCACCTCCCGCTCGCCGCTGCGCCGGGCGGCGGCACGCAACTGCTCGGCGTCCGCCTCGGCCTGCTTGTGCGCCCGCTCCAGCACGGTGTCGGCCTCGGTGCGGGCGTCGTCGAGGACCCGCCGGGCCTCGGCCCGGGCCGCCTTCGCCTCGGCCTTGGCGGCGGCCGTCTCGGCCCGGGCCGCGGCGGCGGCGGACTTCGCCACGTCGATGGTGCTGTTCGCCTCGTCGGCGGCGCTGCGCAGGGCCGCCAGGGACTGCTCCTGCCGGTCCTTCTCGGCGATGAAGGCCGGGTCCTCGGGGGCGGGTGCCAGGCTGATCCGGCGCAGGGTACGCACGCCGAACACCACGGCGCCGACCACCACGACGGTGAGGATCAGCACCACCACCAGGAGGACCACGTCGAAGCCGCTCATGCCGCCGCTCCCCGCGAACGGCACGGCCGGCCGGGGGCACCCTGGCCCGGCGAGGAGCGACCGGCAGCGCGTGGAATTCCGCCGGTGAACCTCTGCCGACCCGTCATGGCCGCCTCCCCTGAACGTCGCGCCGCAGACGACGTGCCTAAGGGCACGCACCTGCGGCTCTGGACGCCCGACCGGAGCGGCTGGCCGTGGGTAGCGTTCCGTCGGCGGTGCCCACGGATGGGGCATCGCCGACAACCGGTTGCAGTTGTCGGTCGGCTCCGGACCGGCCGTCCGGAGCTGCCGTCAAAGGCCGGTGACGCTGGCCAAAGTGATGCTGTTCTGTTACGCGATCTATGTTGTGCGCTTAGCCTGCGCTTGGTCGGGCAAAGTGAGCCTGTATGGCGAGGCTAGGTCTCCGGAGGTGGTTCGGTCAAGGACTCATGATCAAACCACCCGGACGGAGAGAAGTTGTCGCGTCACGCAGCGCTGATCAGATGCCGGACACCCCCGGACAAACCTCGCGCCCGAACGGCCCCGCCGTCGCCTTCCCGACCTGCTCAGAGCCCTCCTGCCGCCGCCCGCCCCGCCGGTCCCCCCGATGTCCGGGGCACGCCACAACTTCCCCGAAAGTGTCGCCTCCGGAGGACGGGAGGCAACACTTTCCGGGACGCCGTGTGGATCTTGTCGGCAACGCCCGGAGCGGGTCGGCGGGCGCGCCCGCCGGCAGCCCCGGACGGGCGGTCAGGTGGCGCCGAGGGTCCGGGCGGCGGCCACGAGGGCGGCGTTGTCCGGGGCGACGGAGCCGTCCGGCATGAGCAGGGTGTCCTCCAGACCGACCCGGGTGGCCAGGCCGCGGCGTACCGCCTCGGCGAGCACCGGCCAGGTGGCCGGGCCCTCGCCGTGCAGCAGCACCGGTGGGCCGCCGGCGGGCAACGCGGCGAGGATCGCGGCGGCGTCGGCCAGGGCCACCTCGGGCTGCTCCGCGAGGCACTCGACGAGGATCCGGCCGACCGGCACCGGCCAGCGGTGCCAGGCGTCGACCGCCGCCTCGGTCCAGAGCCCCACCTCCACCATGACGCCCCGCTCGTGCAGGGCGGCGGCGACCGCCGCCGCGCCCGGCTCGTGGGCGTTGACGGAGGCGAAGTCGGGCAGCACCGTCCAGGCCCGGACGGCGGCGACCCGGTCAGCCGGGTCGGGCGTGATCCACGCACCGGTGCTCACCCCGACCGGCAGGCCGGGCCGGGCGGACCGGATCGCGGTGACCGCGCCGGCGATCACCGCCGCGTCGAGGGACTCGCCACCACCCGCGTCGCGCGGGTGCACATGCACCGCCGCAACCCCCGACGCGGCGCACCGGGCGGCGTCGGCGGCCAACTCGGCCGGGGCGACCGGCACGGCGGCATGCTCGTCCCGGCGCCGACCACCGTTGAGACAGGCCTTCAACACCCGGCCATCATGGCCCGACCCGCCGACAGCCCGCTGCACCCACGCCGCCGCCCACCCCGCCCACGGAATGCCGCAGCCCGGCCCTTCCCCATCCCGGAACGCCCCGACATCCCGCAACCCGCACACCCATCCGGCGTCGGCCGGGCGGGGCCCCCGCGTGGACCCCGGCCACGGGTGGGGCGCGGGATGCGGCAACCCGGGGCATCCCCACGCCGGGATCGGCCGACCTGCCGCAACTCGCGCGCCTTCCCGCCGGGGCCGAGCCACAGACCGCGAGCGGCCGGGGGCGGCCGGGACAGGCCGGGGGTTCAGTCGAGGGGGCGGGCGTCGCGGTCGAGGTCGTTCTCGGCGTCGGCGAGGGCGTCGGCGTCGATGTGCTCGGCGAACTCGGCGGCCTCGGCGCTCTGCGCGGCGAGGGCGTCCTTCACCGCCCGGATCGCCACGCCGGGCGGGTAGCCCTTGCGGGCCAGCATGCCCACCAGGCGGCGGAACACCGCGTCGGGCTCGCCCCGGGCGGTACGCAGCTTCCGCTCGACCAGGGCCCGGGCGGTCTCGGCCTCGGTCTCCTCGTCCAGCTCGCCGAGGGCTTCGCCGGCCACGTCGCCGTCGACGCCGCGCTGGCGCAGCTCGTTGGCGAGCGCCCGCCGGGCCAGCCCCCGGCCGGCGTGCCGGCTGCTGACCCAGGCCCGGGCGAAGGCGGCATCGTCGATGATGCCGACCTCGTCGTACCGGTCGAGGACGCCCGCGGCGACCTCCTCGGAGATGCCCCGCTTGGCCAGGGCCCCGGCCAGCTCGGCCCGGGTACGCGGGCGGACCGCGAGCTGCCGCAGGCAGATCTCCCGGGCCACCTCGGCCTCGTCGCGCGGCGGAGCCGGAGCCTCCGCGGAATCGGGCTCCTCCGCGCGACCACGACGACCTCGGCGGGGCCGCGGCGTGCTGATGTTGGCGTCACCCGCGCGGGGCGCGCTGGCGTCCCAGCCGCGCCCCGTACGGGCCCGTCGTCCTGCCACGGATCAGCGGATCAGAAGTCGACCGGCGGCAACTCCGGGCCACCGGCGGCGTCGCCCGCGCCGACCCCGACGCCGAGCTTCTCCAGGATCTTCTTCTCGATCTCGGCCGCCACGTCCGGGTTCTCCCGGAGGAACTCGCGGGCCTTCTCCTTGCCCTGGCCGAGCTGGTCACCGTCGTAGGTGTACCAGGCGCCGGACTTGCGGATGATCGCCTGCTCCACGCCGACGTCGATCAGCGAGCCCTCGCGGGAGATGCCCTTGCCGTACATGATGTCGAACTCGGCCTGCTTGAACGGCGCGGCGACCTTGTTCTTCACGACCTTGACCCGGGTGCGGTTACCGACCACGTCGGTGCCGTCCTTGAGGCTCTCGATGCGGCGCACGTCGAGCCGGACCGAGGCGTAGAACTTCAGCGCCCGACCACCGGTGGTGGTCTCCGGGCTGCCGAACATCACGCCGATCTTCTCGCGGAGCTGGTTGATGAAGATCGCCGTGGTGCCGGTGTTGTTGAGCACACCGGTGATCTTGCGCAGCGCCTGGCTCATCAGCCGGGCCTGGAGACCCACGTGGCTGTCGCCCATCTCGCCCTCGATCTCGGCGCGCGGCACCAGGGCGGCGACCGAGTCGATCACGATGATGTCGATCGCGCCGGAGCGGACCAGCATGTCCGCGATCTCCAGCGCCTGCTCGCCGGTGTCCGGCTGGGAGACCAGCAGGGCGTCGGTGTCGACGCCGAGGGCCTTCGCGTACTCCGGGTCGAGCGCGTGCTCGGCATCGATGAAGGCGGCGATGCCGCCGGCCCGTTGCGCGTTGGCCACCGCGTGCAGGGCGACCGTGGTCTTACCGCTGGACTCGGGACCGTAGATCTCGACGACCCGGCCGCGGGGCAGACCGCCCACGCCGAGCGCCACGTCGAGCGCGATGGAGCTGGTCGGGATGACGGCGGTCTGCACGACCGGCCGCTCCCCCAGCCGCATCACGGAACCCTTGCCGAACTGCTTGTCGATCTGAGCGAGAGCAAGGTCGAGCGCCTTCTCCCGGTCCGGCCCTGCCGCCATCGTTGCCACCCCTGCCTTCGCCGGCGTCTTACCTGAGCTTCGCGTCACGCGGGACACGCTAGGCGCTGGGTCCGACAGAAAACCAGCCGACGGGCCGCGAGCTGTGGACGAGCACCCCGCTGTGGACAATAGCCGAACAGGTGTACGACTCGACAAGCGACACGCCGAGGTAGCGAAAGAGCTGCTCAGCGTAGCCGAGTGGGGACGCGGTCGGGATAGGCGGCGACCACGGCCCGCCACACCACGTGGGTCTCCTCCCCCGCCGCCAGGGCCTGTTCGATGGTCCGCCCACCGAGCTGGGGCAGCACCTGGTCGCTGGCGATGCTGGCCGCGTAGCCCGGCCCGAACGCCTCCGCCAGCCGCGCCCAGAAGTCGGTCAGCCGCACGTGATCAGTCCTCCTTGTCAGGCGCCCCGGTGGACGCCGGACGCAACGCTAGCGCCACCAGGGGCACCGTCGCGATCGCCGCGAGCAGGGTGAGCGTGGGATAACCGGCCACCCGCATGACAAACCCGCTGAGCGCCGCGGCCGCCGCGCCGGCCAGGCCCATGATCAGGTCGGAGAACCCCTGCACGGACGGCCGGACGGCGGTGGGCACCGACTCCGACAGCAGCGTGGAACCGGCCACCATGGTGCCCGACCAGCCCAGCCCGAGCAGCGTCAGACCGGCGGAGAGCCCCGGCGTGTGGTGCCCGGCCGAGCCGGCGACCGCGCAGGCGGCCAACAGCACCGCGACCCCACCGAGGATCACCGCCCGCCGGCCGAGCCGGTCGGTCAGCCAGCCCACCACCGGCGACAGCGCGTACATGCCGGCGATGTGCAGGCTCAGCACGATGCCGACCACCCGCAGCACGTCGGCGTCGCGGTGGAACTCGCCGAGCCGTACCGGGGTCATCGACATCACCGCGACCATCACCACGTGGCCCACCGCCACGGCCGCGATGCCGAGGCGGGCGGCCGGCCGCTCGCGTACCGTGCGCCAGGCCGACCGCATCCCCGCGCCGCGCGGGGCCGTCCGGGCCGGGGCCGCGACCGGCTCGGCCGGCGGCGCGTCGGCCGCCGCCAGCCGGCGCGCGGTGAGCAGCGGATCGGGCCGCAGCAGGATCAGCAGTACGACCGCGGCCAGCACGAACGCGGCCGCGCTGAACGCGAACGGGCCGGACAGCGATGGCAGGCCCCAACCGTTGGTGGTGTGGTCGGCGAGCGCGGCGAAGTTCGGCGCCGCCACCGCGCCGATGGTGGTGGCCCAGACGATCAGCGAGAGCTGCCGCCCCCGGCGGGCCGGTTCGGCGAGGTCGACGGCGGTGTAGCGGGCCTGGAGGTTGGCCGCGGTGCCGCCGCCGAAGAACAGCATGCCGAGGAAGAGCAGCGGCACCCAGCGGGTGACCGCGGCGAGCACCACCAGCACGCCCCCGGCCGCTCCGGCCAGGTACGCCACCGCCAGGCCCGGCCGGCGGCCGCGACTGGTCATGATCCGGGTGACCGGGACGGCCAGCAGCGCCCCGCCGACCACGGCGGCGCTCTGCGCGAGGCCGGCCACGGCGGTGCCGGCGATCCGGGCGGCGAGCAGCGCGCCCACGGCGATGCCGATGGTGACCCCGATGCCGCCGATGATCTGGGTCACGAAGAGCAGGCGCAGCGTCCGCCGCTGGATCGGTGCGACGTCGGGCCGGGTCAGGGCCGGCGCGGTGAGGTCGGTGGCCATGGGCTTCTCCTCGGTAAGGGGCGACCCATCCTTGCGCACCGGACCGGGCCGGCTCCACCCGGTTCTGCTACAGGCCGAGCCCCCGGCCGATGATCT
Organism: Micromonospora sp. NPDC051924; assembly: GCF_055586005.1. Classification (NCBI taxonomy): domain Bacteria; kingdom Bacillati; phylum Actinomycetota; class Actinomycetes; order Micromonosporales; family Micromonosporaceae; genus Micromonospora; species Micromonospora sp. NPDC051924. The sequence goes on along the minus strand of NZ_JBVJJA010000002.1, from coordinate 47,898 downwards.
CCTTCATGATCTCGGTGGTGCCGCCGTAGATGGTCTGCACCCGGCCGTCCAGCCAGGCCTTCGCCACCGGGTACTCGAGCATGAAGCCGTAGCCGCCGTGCAGCTGGAGGCAGCGGTCGGCGACCTTGTTCTGCAGCTCGGTGGTCCACCACTTGGCCTTCGCCGCGTCGGTGACCGAGAGCCGGCCGGCGTTGAACTCGGCGACGCAGTGGTTGACGAAGGTCCGCGCGATGGTGACCTCGGTGTCCAGCTCGGCCAGGAGGAAGCGGTTGTGCTGGAACTTCCCGATCGGCCGGCCGAACGCCTCCCGGGTGCGGGCGTGGTCGAGGGTGAGCGCGAGCAGCTTCTCGCAGGCCGCCACGGCGCCGACGGCGATGCTCAGCCGCTCCCGGGGCAGGTTGGCCATCAGGTGGTAGAAGCCGTGGTTCTCGGTGCCGATCAGGTGGTCCGCCGGCACCCGGCAGTCGTCGAAGAAGAGCTCGGCGGTGTCGTTGGCCTTCAGGCCCACCTTCGCCAACCGCCGACCCCGGGTGAAGCCGGGCGTCCCGTTCTCCACCACCACCAGGCTCACCCCGTGCGCGCCCTGGTCCGGCGCGGTGCGTACCACCACCACCACGAGGTCGGCCATCTCCCCGTTGGTGATGAACGTCTTCTGGCCGTTGAGCACGTACGTGTCGCCGTCGCGCACCGCGGCGGTGCGGATCCCGGCCAGGTCGCTGCCGGCGCCGGGCTCGCTCATCGCGATGGCGGTGACCAGGTCGCCGGAACAGAAGCCGGGTAGCCAGCGCTTGCGCTGGTCCTCGGTGGTCAGCTCGGTCAGGTACGGGGCCACCACGTCGTTGTGCAGCCCGAAGCCCAGCCCGGAGCAGCCGGCCCCGACGATCTCCTCGACCAGCACCGCGTTGAACCGGAAGTCCCGCTGGCCGCCACCGCCGTACTCCGGGTCGACGTCCATGCCGAGCAGCCCGGCCGCGCCGGCCTTGCGCCACACCTCCCGGTCGACGATCCCGGCGGCCTCCCAGCCGGCGTGGTGCGGCACGGCTTCCCGGGCGAGGAACTCGCGGCACAGGTCCCGGAACTCTTCGTGGACGGGCTCGTAGAGATGCTGCTCCATGCCGACGAGTCTGCCCGCCCGACCGGCGGTCGGGAAGAGCCGGACGGCCATGGGGTCTTGACGACGCTATCCGTTGCGGCCCTATTCTCACGGCACGATTTCCGTGGACCCTGGTCCGCTGGCGCAACGTTAACCGTAGGACTGAGGAGCGCCCATGTCAGCCGGGCCCGCTACCCCCGCAGTCGCCCTCCGCGGCCTGCGCAAGTCGTTCGGCGCGGTGGAGGCGGTGGCCGGCGTCGATCTGGAGATCGCCGACGGCGAGTTCTTCTCGATGCTCGGGCCGTCCGGCTCGGGCAAGACGACGGTGCTCCGCATGATCGCCGGCTTCGAGCCGCCGACCGCGGGGAGCGTGCTGCTCGGCGGGCGGGACGTCACCCGACTGGCCCCGTTCGAGCGGGACGTCAACACCGTCTTCCAGGACTACGCGCTGTTCCCGCACCTGACGGTGCGGCAGAACGTCGAGTACGGCCTGCGGGTGCGCCGGGTGGGCCGGGCCGAGCGGCGGGACCGGGCGGCGGAGGCGCTGCGGAGCGTACGGCTCGACGGGCTGGCCGACCGGCGACCGGCCGCGCTCTCCGGCGGGCAACGGCAGCGGGTCGCCCTGGCCCGCGCGCTGGTCGTGCGGCCGAAGGTGCTGCTGCTCGACGAGCCCCTGGGTGCGCTCGACCTGAAGCTGCGCGAGCAGATGCAGATCGAGTTGAAGGCGTTGCAGCGGGAGGTGGGCATCACCTTCGTCTTCGTCACCCACGACCAGGAGGAGGCGCTCACCATGAGCGACCGGGTGGCGGTCTTCGAGCACGGCCGGATCGCCCAGGTGGGCACCCCGGCCGAGGTCTACGAGCGACCCGCCACCCCGTTCGTCGCCGGCTTCGTCGGCACCTCCAACCTGCTCAGTGGGGACGCGGCCCGGACGGTGCTCGGCCGCGACGGCACCTTCTCCATCCGCCCGGAGAAGATCCGGCTCGACGGTCCGGCACCGACCGCCGAGGAGACCTCGGCCACCGGACGGGTGGCCGAGGTCGTCTACGCCGGGGCGACCACCCGGTTCGTCGTCGACCTCGACGCCGGCGCCCGGCTGGTCGTGACGCAACAGAACCTGACCACCTCCTCGGCCGACGTGGCGGCGCTGCGCGGCACGCCGGTCCGCCTGGCGTGGCGCACCGAGCACGCCGTGGCCGTACCCGTCCCCGCCGTACCGACCCCCCTCGCAAAGGAGAGCGCACATGCGTACCGGTAGAACTGCGACCGCGCTCGCCGCGGTCGGCCTGCTCGTCCTGGCCGGCTGCGGCGACGGCGGCACGAACGCCGGCGGTTCCGGCCCGGGCGGCATCAAGCCACCCAAGATCGACAAGCTCGCGTCGCTGGGCGCCGGCGAGGGACAGGTCAACGTCGTGGCCTGGGCCGGGTACGTCGAGGACGGCTCCACCGATCCGAAGGTGGACTGGGTCTCCGACTTCGAGAAGGAGACCGGCTGCCAGGTCAACGTCAAGGTGGCCGGCACCTCCGACGAGATGGTGACCCTGATGAAGACCGGTGAGTACGACGTGGTCTCCGCCTCCGGGGACGCCTCGCTCCGGCTGATCTACGGCGGGGACGTCGCACCGGTCAACACCGACCTGATCACCAACTACAAGGACGTCTTCGACGGGCTGAAGCTGAAGCAGTGGAACTCCGTCGACGGGGTGGCCTACGGCATCCCGCACGGGCGCGGCGCGAACCTGCTGATGTACCGCACCGACGTGGTCAAGCCCGCCCCGACGTCCTGGGGCGCCGTGTTCGACGCGAACTCGCCGTACAAGGGCAAGATCACCGCGTACGACTCGCCGATCTACCTCGCCGACGCGGCGCTCTACCTCATGAAGCATCAGCCGGAGTTGGGCATCAAGAACCCGTACGCGCTGGACGACAAGCAGTTCGCCGCCGCCGTCGACCTGCTGAAGAAGCAGAACCAGCTGATCGGCGAGTACTGGTCGGACTACACCAAGGAGGTACAGGCCTTCAAGGCCGGCAACTCGGTGCTCGGCACCACCTGGCAGGTGATCGCCAACCTGGCCATCGCCGACAAGGCTCCGGTCGAGGCGATCCTGCCCGAGGAGGGGGCGACCGGCTGGTCGGACACCTGGATGGTCTCGGCGAAGGCGAAGCACCCGAACTGCGCGTACCGGTGGATGGACCACATCATCTCGCCGAAGGCCAACGCGGCGGTCGCCGAGTGGTTCGGCGAGGCACCGGCCAACAGACTGGCCTGCGCCGAGACCGCCGACAAGAACCACTGCGCGACGTACCACGCCGACGACGAGGCCTACTTCGAGAAGGTCTGGTACTGGAACACCCCGGTGCAGCAGTGCCTGGACGGGCGTACCGACGTGAAGTGCAAGGACTACGCGGCCTGGACCCAGGCCTGGACCACGATCAAGGGCTGAGGTGGCCACCTCGACGCTCGACCGGCCCGCGGGCGGCGCCACCGCCGTCCGCGGGCCGGTCCGCCGGCTCTCGGCCTGGCTGCACCGGCACGCCGGGGTACGCCTCGCCGCCCTGCTGGCCGCGCCGCTGTTCTGGCTGGTGGTCGCCTACCTGGGCGCGCTCGCCGTGCTGTTCGTCTCGGCACTGTGGACCGTGAACGGCTTCACCGGTGAGGTGGTCCGGCAGCCCACCCTGGACAACTTCCGCACCATCGTCACCGACGAGGTGTACCGGACGGTCGCCCTGCGCAGCGTCGGCGTGGCCGCCGCGGTGACCGTGATCGACACGCTGATCGCCCTGCCGATGGCCTTCTACATGGCGAAGGTCGCCAGGCCCCGGCACCGGCGCTGGCTGGTGGTCGCCATCCTCACCCCGCTGTGGGCCAGCTACCTGGTCAAGGCGTACGCCTGGCGCGTGCTGCTCGCCAACGGCGGACCGGTGGACTGGCTGTTCGGCGGGCCCGGCCACGGCCCCGGGTACGGGCTGGGCGCGACCGTGCTGGTGCTGGCCTACCTCTGGCTGCCGTACATGATCCTGCCGGTCTACGCGGGCCTGGAGCGGCTGCCGGACTCGCTGCTGGAGGCGTCGGCGGACCTGGGGGCCCGGGCCGGCCGGACGTTCCGGACGGTGGTGTTGCCGGTCGTCGTCCCGTCGGTGATCGCCGGCTCGGTCTTCACCTTCTCGCTCTCGCTCGGCGACTACATCACCGTGCAGATCGTCGGCGGCAAGACGCAGCTCATCGGCAACCTGGTCTACGTCAACATCGGGGCGGCGAACAACCTGCCGTTCGCGGCCGCGCTGGCCACCATCCCGGTCCTGATCATGGTCGGCTACCTGGTCGCCGTACGGCGTTCCGGGGCTCTGGAGGAGTTGTGACTAGTTGTCGATTTTCTCTCCATTCCTATCTATGGTTGTTTGTTGTGCATAGCGACTACCGGATCGGTGAGCTTGCCCCGCGGATGGCGTTCTCCCGGCGGCTGGAACTGGCGGAAAATTCGCTGGCGGTCGTGGGCGCCGAGGACCTCGACGGAGCGGACCTGGCCGGGGCTGGTCACCGGTGAAGGTCACCCGGATCGCGTACTCGACGGGCCTGAATCCGGGCAAGTACGCGGCCCTTGTGGAGCAGGCGCGCCGGTTGGGTCGGGTGCGTAGTGAGGTGTGGCAGCGCTACGGCTCGATCGGCGGTGTTGGTTCGGGGTTGAGGGATCGGCAGGTGCGGGACCGGTGGTTGGCCGAGGGCACGCATGTGCGGTTCGGTGTGTTGGCGAATGCGTGGAAGGAAACCGTCCGCGACGCGATGGCCGACCTCGCAGCGAATCTGGAGGCGGCCAAGGTCGAGGTACGTTGGGCGGTTCTGCGGCGCACGAGTGATCCGGTCGAGCGTAAGCGGATGTTCACCGCGCTGAAGACTGACCGGTGGGCCAGTGACCCATTCCTGGCACGGCAGATGCGCAAGCACTGGAAGCGCGGTCGTAACCGCACCCATGATCAGATCGTCGTGCGCGCCGACAACTACAACGCGGTCGTTGACGGGCGCGGGCGGTTGTGGCTGGCCGTACCCGGTCTGAAACGCCGCACGATGGTGAGAATTCCGCTGTCCACGACCGTGGCCCCGACGGGGACGCTTCGGCTGATCCTGCGGGGCGACCGGGTGGAGGTGCACTACCAGATCGACGCATCGCGGATGCGGTCGTCGCAGCGCCCCTGCGGCGAGGCGACGATCGGTGTCGACAAGGGTTACACCGAAGCCCTGACCGACTCCGACGGTCAACCCCACGGTGTACACCTCGGTGAGTTGCTGTCCGCCGGGTCGGACCGGTTAAAGGAACGCAACCGGCGGCGGGCGAAGCTGCGCTCGATCGCCAACACCGCCGCCCAGCGCGGCAACCACGCCAAAGCACAGCGGATCGAGACCAACAACCTCGGCACCGTGAAACGGGACCGGCAGGCCGCCCGGCACCGGGCCCTGGTGCGTACGGAGATCTTCACCGCCGTGCACAAGGTTGTCGACAAGGCCGCCACCGTGATCGCCGAAGACCTCACCAAAACCTTCGCCAGCCGCAAAAAGCTTCCTAAGGACATCAACCGACGTCTCGCCGCGTGGACCAAAGGAATCATTGCCGAGGCGCTGGCAAACGTGTCGGAGCGCAGAGGTTCTGCGCTCGTGCACGTCAACGCCGCCTACACCTCACAAACCTGTCACCACTGCGGACGCTTCGGCCGACGCGACGGGGACCGGTTTCACTGCATTCCATGCGGGGTGGTGTGGCAGGCCGACGTGAACGCCGCGATCAACATCCTGCACCGAGCTGGCGATCCCGACATCGCCGTGCACACCCCACACCATGTGGTGAAGCAGATCCTGCAGGACCGGACCGATCGCCACCGGACCAGACTGCCGGTCCAGGACTCCAGCCCGGCCACCACCGCCGAGCGGAGAGCGAATCATCCGAACCCCTCACTATGAGCAAGAGGTAGGAAGCAGTTGTGACGCTCTCCCGGTCGGCGCGCTGGCTGTTGCGCGGCGCGATGGCGCTCGGTCTGGCCTTAATCTACCTGCCGCTCTCCATCGTGCTGGTCAACTCGTTCAACGCCGACCGCACGTTCGCCTGGCCGCCGCCGGACTGGACCACCGAGTGGTGGGCCCGGGCCTGGGAGAACGCGGGCGCGCGGGAGGCGCTGTGGACGTCGGTCCAGGCGGGGCTCGGCGCCACGGCCATCGCGCTGCTGCTCGGCTCCCTGGTCGCCTTCGCCGTGCAGCGGTACCGGTTCTTCGGTCGCGAGACGGTGTCGCTGCTCGTCGTCCTGCCGATCGCGCTGCCCGGCATCGTCACCGGCATCGCCCTGGACACCGCGTTCCGCTCCGTGCTGGCACCGCTCGGCATCGGCAAGGGACTCTTCTCGGTGATCGTCGGGCACGCGACGTTCTGCGTGGTGGTCGTCTACAACAACGTGCTGGCCCGGCTGCGCCGATCCGGGGGCAACCTCCAGGAGGCGTCCGCCGACCTGGGCGCCGACGGGTGGCAGACCTTCCGGTACGTGACGTTCCCGGTGCTGCGCTCGGCGCTGCTGGCCGGCGCGCTGCTGGCCTTCGGGCTCTCCTTCGACGAGATCATCGTCACCACGTTCACCGCCGGCCCGGGCGTGCAGACCTTGCCGATCTGGATCTTCAGCAACCTGTTCCGGCCGAACCAGGCACCGGTCATCAACGTGGTGGCCGCCGTGCTCATCGTCGCCTCGGTGGTGCCGATCTACCTCGCCCAGCGGCTCTCCGACACGGCCAGCGGCGGCCGCCTCTGACTCCTGGGGAAAGTCGTAGAGCGGGCGGCCGGCCCGGGCTGGTCCGTTCCGCCGAGGTGCGCGAGCATGGCGGGATGACCACGCTCACCGGACAACAGATCGCCGACGAGAAGCTGGACGGCTGGACCTACCTGCTGGGCGCCCTGCAGACCCGAATCCGTACCCCGGACTTCGCGACCGGGCTGTCGATCGTGGACGCGGTCGGCGCGGAGGCCGAGCGGATGGACCACCACCCGGACATCGACCTGCGCTACACGTACGTCGACGTCCGGCTCTGGTCGCACGACGCGCGCGGGGTCACCCGGCGGGACGTCCGGCTGGCCCGGGCCGTCTCGGCGATCGTCACCGAGGCCGGGCTGAGCCTGGCGCACGCCGGCGTCTCCCGCCTCGAACTCGCGCTGGACAGTCCGGACTTCGCCGCCGTGCTGCCGTTCTGGCAGGCGGTGCTCGCCACCGAGCACCTCGCCGGACCGGGTTTCGGCGACGAGGTGCGCGACCCGGCCGGCACGCTGCCCACGGTGTGGTTCCAGCAGTCCGGCCGGGAGGAGCCCCGGCAGCGCTGGCACCCGGACGTGTGGGTGGACCCGGCCGAGGTGCCGATCCGGATCGACGCCGCCCTGGCCGCCGGCGGGACGCTGGTCAGCGACGCGGCGGCGCCGCACTTCTGGGTGCTGGCCGACCCGGACGGCAACCGGGTCTGCCTCTGCACCTGGCAGGGACGCGACTAGCGGGCCAGGGCGCGGGCGGCCACCTTCAGGTCCTTCACCAGACCGTCGTACGCGACGTCCTGGTTGTCGGCGCGCAGCACCGCGGACGGGTGGATGGTGGCCAGCAGCCGGGCCTCGGGGGCGTCGGCCAGCTTGCCGTCCCGGTCCACCGGCACCCGGGCGAAGTCCTCCGGATGCTGGGCGGCGGCGGGCCAGGGCATCAGCTCGCCGCGCTGCTTGGTCACCCGGAACGTCGGGCCGAGCAGCGCCTTGGCGGCGGTGGCGCCGAGCACCACCACGATCTCCGGGCGGAGCCGGGCGAACTCGGCGACCAGCCAGGGCCGGCAGGCGGTGATGTGCACCCGGTCCGGGGTCTGGTGGATGCGCCGCTTGCCGCGCAATTCAAAATGAAAGTGCTTCACGGCATTCGTGATGTACACCCGATCTGCCGGAATTTTTGCGTCGTCGACCGCGCGGCGCAGCACCCGGCCGGCCGGTCCGACGAAGGGCAGGCCCTGCTTGTCCTCCATGTCGCCCGGCTGCTCCCCGACGAAGACCACCTGGGCGCTCTCGTCGCCCCGGCCGAAGACGGTCTGCGTGGCGTCGCGGTAGAGCTCGCAGCCCCGGCAGTCGGCCGACGCGGCGCGTAGCTGGTCGATGGTGTCCGCCTGCGGCGGGATGAACTCCTGGGCTCCGGGCGCGCTCTCGGTCTCGGCCATGCCGACTTTATATACCGGTTTCGTCAGCCACGCCCGACCCGGGCGTCAGTAGCCCCCACCACCGCCACCGCCGCGCGAGACCAGTGCGATCACGATGATCACCAGGATGATCACGACCACCGCCACGCCGATCCACAGACCCGTCCGGGACCCGTTCGAAGCCACGCCGTCCACCTCCCGGCCGGGCTTACCCGGAAGAGAGCCGGACATGCCACCCCGGATCAGGCGGTGAAGCCGCTGGTGGTGGGGCGCAGCGCGCGGGCCACGGCCCCGGCGAGCGGATCGAGGTCGGCCTGGTCGAGGGAGCTGACGGTGATCCGCACCCCGGGCGCGGCGGCGATCCGGTGCGGGGTGCCGGGGGCGACCGACCAGCCGGCGTCGCGCAGGGCGGTGACGGCCACGGTCTCGTCGGGCACCGGGATCCAGACGTTGATCCCGGTGCGGCCGTGGGCGGCCACCCCGTGCGCCGCGAGGGCGTCGACCAGCCCGTCGCGGCGGTGCTCGTAGCTCTCCCCCGCGCGGTGCACCAGGTCGGCGGTGCCCGGGTCGCGCCACAGCGACAGGACCAGGCGTTGCAGCACGGTGGAGACCCAACCCGCGCCGACCCGGGCCCGCCCGGCCACCCGGGCCACGGTGGCCTCGTCGCCGGCCAGCACCGCGAGCCGCAGGTCCGGGCCGTAGGGCTTGCTCACCGACCGGACGAAGGCCCACGTCGGAGTCGCCCCGGCGAGCGGGTGCAGGGGTACGCGGGCCAGTTCGGCGGCGTGGTCGTCCTCGATCAGCAGCAGGTCGGCGCGGCCGGCGAGCAGCGTACGCAGGACGTCGGCACGCCCGGCGGAGACGGCGGCTCCGGTCGGGTTCTGGGCCCGGCTGGTCACGACCAGGGCGCGGGCCCCGGCGGCCAGGGCGGCCCGGACGCCCGGCTCGGTGGGGCCCTCGTCGTCGACGGGCACCCCGATCACCCGCAGCCCGAGCGCGGCGACCAGGTCGAGCAGGTTGGCCCAGCCGGGGTCCTCGACGGCGACCGCGTCGCCGGGGCGCAGATGGGCGGCGAGCAGCCGCTCGATGCCGTCCAGCGCGCCCCCGGTCACGGTGATCTCCTCGGCCGGCACGCCGTCGGCGGCGAGCCGGTCGCGGGCGGCGGCGGCCAGTTCGGGCACGACGGCGCTGTCCGCGTATCCGCTGGGGGGTCCGATCTCGGCGGCGAGCGCGGCCAGGTGCGGGCCGAGCGGCGGGAGCAGCCGGCGGTCGGGCTGGCCGGCGGAGAGGTTGCGGGCGCCGGGCAGCGGCGGCGGCAGCAGCGCGGACCGGCGGGTGGCCACGGGCGGGCGCGGCCGGACCCGGGTGCCGTGCCGGCCGGCGGTGACGACCAGGCCGCGCTGCCGCAGCTCCTGGTACGCCTTCGCCACCGTGGCCGGGCTGACGGCCAGCTCGGCGGCGAGGGCGCGGACGGCGGGCAGGGGGGCGTCGGGAGCCAGCGCGCCGGCGCGGATGCCGCCTTCCACGCTGGCCGAAATGGCGGCCGATGTGGTGCCGACGATCTGATAATGTGCTGCCACAGTTCGGAGATTGTACTAGAACAAAGGTGGGATGTCTCATGTACCCCCCGACCGAACGGTCCACCGCCACCCGCTACCGCGACCGGATGCACTACGACCGGGCCACGGCGCACGCCCTGCTCGACGAGGGGTACCACTGCGCGCTGGCGTTCACCGTGGACGGTGAGCCGCGCGTCCTGCCCACCCTGCACGTCCGGATCGACGACACCCTGTACGTGCACGGCTCCACCGGCAGCCGGCCGCTGCTCGCCGCCCGCACCGGGGACGGCCTGCCGGTCTGCGTCGCGGTCACCCACCTCGACGGCCTGGTGCTCGGCCGGTCCCAGTTCCACCACAGCGCCAACTACCGCTCGGTGGTCGCGCACGGCACCGCCCGGCCGGTCACCGACCAGGCGGAGAAGGCCCGGGTGCTCACCGCGCTGGTGGAGAAGGTGGCCGCCGGCCGGAGCACGGACAGCCGGCCGCCCACCCGCAAGGAGCTGGCCGAGACCTCGGTGCTGGCCCTGCCGCTGCGCGAGGTCTCGGTCCGGATCCGCGCCGCCGGGGTGCTCGACGACCCCGCCGATTACGACCTGCCGTACTGGGCCGGGGTGCTGCCGCTGCGGCTCACCCGGGGCGTGCCCGAGCCGGACGCCGGGATCACCACGCCGGTGCCCGGGTACCTGCGACCGCCCCGCTCGCCCTGGCTCGACCCGGTGGTGCTGCGCGGCGAGCACGTGGTGCTGGAACCGCTCGACCTGTCCCACGTCGACGAGCTGTACGCCGCCCTCGACGACGAGGAGGTCTGGCGGTACGTGGGCAGCCCCCGCCCCGGCAGCGCCGAAGAGATGGCCGGTCAGGTCCGCGCCGCGCTGGACGCGAACCAGCGCGGCGTCCGGACGCCGTGGGTGCAGCGGTGCGCGGTGACCGGGGCGGTGGTCGGCACCACCTCCTACTACCAGCCCGACCCGGAACTGGGCGCGGTGGAGATCGGCTACACCCAGCTCGGCCGGCCGTGGTGGCGGACCGGGATCAACACCGAGGCGAAGCTGCTGCTGCTCACCCGCGCCTTCGAGGAGCTGGACGCGATCCGGGTGACCTGGCAGACCAGCACGCTCAACGAGCGGTCGCAGCGGGCCATCGAGCGGCTCGGCGCCACCCGGGAGGGGACGCTGCGGTCCAACCGGCGGCGGGCCGACGGCACCTGGCGGCGGTCGGCGCTCTACTCGATGCTCGCCGAGGAGTGGCCGAACGCACAGGTCAGCCTGCGGGAAAGGCTTCGCCCGGCGGTACCGGCGGCGTCATGATGTCCGGCGTGCTGGGCATCACCGACATCTGGACGTACGTGCTGGGGACCGTGGCGATCGTGCTGCTCCCCGGGCCGAACTCGCTCTTCGTGCTCTCCACCGCCGGCAAGCGCGGGGTGCGGGCCGGCTACCGCGCCGCCGGCGGAGTGTTCGTCGGCGACTCGGTGCTGATGTTCCTCTCCGCCGCCGGGGTGGCGTCGCTGCTCAAGGCGTACCCGCCGCTCTTCCTGGTGATCAAGTACGCCGGCGCCGCGTACCTCGGCTATGTGGGGTTGACCATGCTGCGCGGCGCGTGGCGGCGCTGGCGGGACCGCAACGACCCGACCACGCCGCGGCTGATCGACGCGGCGGAGCCGGCGGCGCTGCGCAGCCCGTTCCGCCGGGCCCTGGTCATCAGCCTGCTCAACCCGAAGGCGATCCTGTTCTTCATCTCCTTCTTCATCCAGTTCGTCGACCCCGGGTACGCCTGGCCGGCGCTGTCGTTCCTGCTGCTCGGCCTGATCGCCCAGGTGACCAGCGCGCTCTACCTGACCGCGCTGATCTTCGCGGGCACCTTCCTGGCCACCCAGTTCCACCGCCGCCGCCGGCTGGCCGCGAGCGGCACCACCGCCGTGGCGATGCTCTTCCTCGGCTTCAGCCTGAAACTCGCCACCGCCTCGGTGTAACCGGGCGCGCCCGGGTCAAGATCCGCGCAATTTCCTCGGAAGTGCTGCCTCCCATGCCGGGGAGGCAGCCCTTTCCCCGACGTTGCGCGGTCCTTGCCGGAGGCCAGGCGGGGTCGGGCCAGCCTCAGGTGCCGTCGCCGCCTCCGCCGCCGACGCCGGCGCCCCCGGCCGTGCCGCCCAGGCCGTAGCCGGGAGCGACCGGCTCGTCGGGGCGGCGGCTGACGTGAGCGGACTCGCGGATCGCCGCGGACCAGTCGGCGTTCGCCGCCGCGGCGGCGTGCCGGTTTATCGCGTGCCGCAGCCAGCCGTCGACGGTCGAGACCCAGTCCCGCCGGTCGGCCCCGGCGTGCCAGACCCGGAACCGGCTGATGCTCTGGTGGGTGACCCCGGCCAGGGAGAGCCGGCGGTCCGCCCACAGCACCACCTCCAGCCCGGCCGCATTGGTCACGAAGATCACCTCGAGCTCGGTGATCGGGCCGGCGTAGAGCGGTGCCACCCAGAAGCCCAGCCGCTCGTGGAACGGCAGCGTCTGCTCCACCCCGGGCAGCCGGCCGTGCTGCAGGCCCGCCTGCCGCATGACGAAGCCGAGGGTGTCCAGCGCCGCCAGCACGTGCTGCTGGGTCGGCAGCGGGTGGACGAAGACCGGCACCATCGCCCCCTGGTCCAGGTCGGGGTCGACCGACACCTCGGTCCGCAACCCGGTACGCAGGCTCATCAACGGCACCCCGCCGAAGGTGGTCACCGGGGTCTCCCAGGGCAGCGGGAAGGCGAACTCGACCGCCCGCCGGCGCCCCGCCGGCACCACGAACCGGCCGGCGATCGGCACCTCGTGGTACTGCACCAGCCGGCGGGGTGAGTCCGGATCCTCCGGCTCCACCTGGGCGACCAGCCCGAGCCGGACGTGCCGGACCGGGACGTCCTGGCCACCGGCCGCGAGGGTCACCCGGCCGGGCAGGCGCAGCCCGGGGCGGGTGCTCGGGTTGGTCAGCGTGGTGCTCACCGAGAGCCCCGTCCACACCGACTCCGACGACACCCCGGTCAGCCGCATCCCCGCGCTCCCTCCCCCGGGCCGACCGCATTCCCGGTCACCGGGCGGCCACTCCTGCCGGGCCGGAGACGGGCCGGCCGCCGGGTCACGGGGACCCGGCGGCCGGACGGAAGGACGGATGGGGAGTCAGCGCAGGCGACGGCCCCGGGGCACCGGGTCGGTCTCGTCGTCGAACTCGCCGATGACCTCCTCGAGGAGATCCTCCAGCGCGACGAAGCCGATCGGCCGGGTCGGGCCGCCGCCGTTACGGACCAGCGCCAACTGCGCCTGCCGGCCGCGCATCGCCGCGACCGCCTCGGTGACGGTGGCCTCCCCGGGCAGAGTGAACGCCGGGGTCATCAGCTCACCGGCGGTCGCCGGCCGGCCGGTGGTGACCGCCCGGACCGCCTCGCGTACGTGGACCAGGCCGCAGACCTCGCCGCCGGGGTCCAGCACGGCCAGGCGGGACCGGCCGCTGTCCCGCGAGACGTGCTCGATCCGCTCGGCGGTGTCCTCCCGCCGAACCGTGACGATCCGGTCGAACGGCTCCATCACCTGGGACACCCGGGTGCCCTGCAGCTCCAGCATGCTGGTCAGCAGCTGGTGCTGCTCGGCGCCGAGCAACCCGTGCTCCCGGGACTGCTCCAGCAGGATGCGCAGCTCGTCCGGGCCGTGCACCTGGGCGAGCTGGTCCTGCTGGCGTACGCCGACCAGGCGCAGGACCGCGTTGGCCAGCGCGTTCAGCGCGGAGAGGATCGGGCGGGCGACCCGGGCGAAGGCCCGGAACGGCAGCGCCAGCAGCGTCGCCGACCGCTCCGCGTCGGTGATCGCCCACGACTTCGGAGCCATCTCGCCGACCACCAGGTGCAGGAAGGTCACCAGGGCCAGGGCGAAGAGCAGCCCCACCAGGTGGCTGACCGCAGTCGGCAGCCCGACGGCGTGCAGCAGCGGGCTGAGCAGGTGCTCGATGGCCGGCTCGGCGAGCGCGCCGAGCCCCAGGGTGCACAGCGTGATGCCGAGCTGCGCGCCGGCCAGCATCAGGGTCAGCTCACGGACGCCGTCCAGCGCCGCGCGGGCCGCCCGGCCGCCACCGACCGCCAGCTGTTCGAGGCGGTACCGCTTGGCCGCCACCAGGGCGAACTCGGCGGCCACGAAGAAGCCGTTGAGCGCCAGCAGCACCACCGAGGAGAAGAGCGCGAAGCCGGGGCTCATGCCGCCTCCTCCGCGCGCCCGGCGACGGTGGTGCGCAGCCGTACCGAGTCGGCCACGTGCCGGTCCACGGCCAGCACCTCGACCAGGGCACGCGGCTCGGCGTCCGGCTCGGCGCCGTCGGCCGCGAGGGCGATCTCCAGCCGGTCGCCCACCTCGGGCACCCGCCCCAGCTCCCGCATGACCAGCCCGGAGAGCGTGTCGTACTCGGGCGCCTCGGGCAGCGCGATGCCGGTGCTGTCGGCGACCTCGTCGATCCGCCAGCGGGCCGGCACCACCCAGGAGCCGTCCTCCTGCCGGGCCGGAGCCCGCTCCGGCGGGTCGTCCTCGTCCAGGATCGGCCCGACCAGTTCCTCGGCGATGTCCTCCAGGGTGATCACGCCGGCGAAGCCGCCGTACTCGTCGACCACGCAGGCAAGCTGCCGGTGGCCGGCCCGGAGCCGGTCCAGCACCGTCGGCAGCGGCAGCGTCTCGGGCACCAGCAGCGGGGGTACGGCCACCGCGGCGACCCGGGTGGTGGCCCGCTTGGCCGGGGGCACGCCGAGCACGTCGGCGATGCCGATGACACCGACCAGGTCGTCGACGCCCTCGGCGCCCCGGACGGGGAACCGGGAGTGGCCGGTGTCGAGCAGCTCGACGACCCGGCTGACCGGCTCGTCGGCCCGTACGGTGTGCACGTCAACCCGGGGCACCATGGCCTCCCCGGCGGTCAGCTCGCGGAAGTCGAGGCCCCGGTCGAGCAGGTCCGACATGGCGGCGTCGAGGTGCCCCTCCTCGCGGGACTCGGCGATGATCTGCTCCAGGTCCTCCGGGGTGGCGCCGCTGGGCAGCTCCTCGATCGGCTCGATGCCGACCCGGCGCAGCAGCCGGACGGCGGCCCGGTCGAAGAGGGTGATCACCGGCCCGGCGATCTTGAGGTACATCAGGGTGGACCGGGCGAGGGCCCGCGCGAGGGGCTCGGGGCGGGCGATGGCGAGGTTCTTCGGGGCCAGCTCGCCGAGGACCATCTGCACCACGGTGGCGATGATCAGGGCGAGCACCACCGACATCGGCAGCGCCACGGCGGTGGAGACCCCGGCGAGGCCGAGCAGGTCGGCCAGCCCGGCGCCCAGGTACGGCTCGGCGGCGTAACCGACCAGCAGGGCGGTCACGGTGATGCCGAGCTGGGCGCCGGAGAGCATGAACGAGAGGCGCCCGGTCACCGTCAGGGCGCGGGCGGCGGCCTGGTCGCCACGGTCGGCGAGCTGCTTGAGCTTGCCCCGGTCCACGGCGACGTAGCCGAACTCCTGCGCCACGAAGTAACCGGTGGCGGCGGTGAGCACGATGATGAGGACGAGTCCGACGAGGATCAACACGGGAGGTTCAGGGCTCCCGGGACCGTCGGGGTGAAGGGTTGCCGGGCACGACCCGGCTGGCTACTGCTGCCCTCCGGGGCAGAGGAGTCGATCATGTGGCCATTTTATCGGCGTCGGCTGGGCGTTCGCTGAGGGTGCCGGGAAGCCTCCCGGTCGTCCGGTTCACCGCCCCGCCAGCTCGTCCGCGTCCAGCAGGTCCCGGTCGACCCGCCCGGAGCGGTAGGCGGCCCGCCCGATCATCTGCGCGGCGACCGGCGCGGTGGCCAGCTGGAAGATCGCGACCAGCGCGATCATCCCCAGGTCCGACGGCGTACGCAGGCGCAGCGCCAGGCCGAGCAGGAGCAGCAGCACGCCGAGCACCTGCGGCTTGGTGGCGGCGTGCATCCGGTCCAGCACGTCCGGGAAACGCAGCACGCCGATGCCGGCGGCCAGGCTGAGCAGCGCCCCGGCCAGCAGGAAGGCCGCGCCCAGCCAGTCGGCGACGGCGCCCGTCACACCTCCTCCCGGACGGCGAAGCGGACCAGCGAGACCGAGCCGACGAAGCCGAGCAGGGAGAGCACCACCAGCACGGGCAGCGTGGTGGGATGCCGGTTGACCGCCGCCTCCGCGCCCACCGCGCCGAGCATGGTGGAGAGCAGCAGGTCGGCCGCGACGACCCGGTCCAGCAGCGACGGCCCCCGGTAGATCCGGGCCAGGGCGAGCAGCGCGGTGACCGAGAGCAGCCCGGTCAGCGCGACGGCGAGGAAGGTGGTCACGAGTGGGTCCTCCTGTCGACGGGTTCGGTGCGCAGCCGGCGTACCTCCTCGGGGGAGCCGACGGCGCGGACGATGCGCCGCTCCACGGCGAGGATCCGGTCCCGGCTGCCGGTCAGGTCCTCCGGGCCGCGTACGTCGAGCACGTGCACGTAGAGGACGCCCCGCTCGCGGTCCACCTCGAGGATCAGGGTGCCCGGGACCAGGGAGACCACCTCGGCGGTGAGCGCCAGGTTGAGGTCGGTGCGGACCCGCAGCGGGACCGCGATGATCGCGCCGCGCGGCCGGTAGCCGGGGCGCACGGCGATGGCGGCGACGTGCACGCTGGCCTTGACCAGTTCCCCGGCGAAGGTGACCGCGAGGACCAGCAGCGCGCCGGGGCGGAGCCGACCGCCGAAGGTGACCGGCGGGAGCGGGAAGAAGAGCAGCACCGCCGCGCCGACGACCAGCCCACCGAGCAGGTTGCCCCAGGACAGGTCGCCCCAGAGCAGCATCCAGACCGCCACCAGCCAGCCGAGCGCGACGGCCTGGTCCCGGCGCCGGCCGCCCCGGCCGACCGCCGGCGACGGCGGGCCGCTGTCGGTCGGCGGCGGCCGGCCGGCCGAGGCGAGCGGGGCGTCGTCGTCGCGGGCCGGCCGGCCCGGGGGCAGGTCGTCGGTCATCGCCGCTCCGGCGGCAGCACGGCCCGCACGTACGGGGTGCGCTGGCGCAGGTCGGTGGCGGCGTCCACGGTGACCCGGAAGAGCGGCCCGGCGGCCAGGGTCAGCGCCACCCCGAGCGTCACCAGTGCGGCGGTGGCCCCGACCATCAGCCCCGGCAGCCGCACGGCCGGTCCGGAGGTGGCCAGCCGGGGCGCCCGCCAGAACGCGATGTTCCACACCCGGGAGGCGGCGTAGAGGGTGAGCAGGCTGGTCAGCGCCCCGGCGGCGACGAGCACCACGGGCAGCGTCCCGCCGGCCGCCACGCCGGCCTGGAGCAGGCCGAGCTTGCCGAGGAAGCCGGAGAACGGCGGGATGCCGGCCAGGTTCATCGCCGGGACGAAGAAGAGCACGGCGAGCAGCGGAGTGACCCGGGCCAGGCCACCCAGCCGGCGCAGGTCGGTGCTGCCGGCGCGCTCCTCGACCAGCCCGGCGACCAGGAAGAGGGTGGTCTGGATGGTGATGTGGTGCACCACGTAGAAGATCGCCCCGGCGAGGCCGGCGACGCTGCTCAACGCCACCCCGAAGATCATGTAGCCGATGTGGCTGACCAGGGTGAAGGAGAAGAGCCGCTTCATGTCGGACTGGGCGACCGCGCCGAGGATGCCGACCACCATGGTCAACCCGGCCACCACCATGAGCAGGCCGGACACCTGGCCCCCGGGGAAGAGCAGAGTCTCGGTGCGGATGATCGCGTACACGCCGACCTTGGTGAGCAGGCCGGCGAAGACCGCGGTGACCGGGGCCGGCGCGGTCGGGTAGCTGTCCGGCAACCAGGCGGAGACCGGGAAGACCGCCGCCTTGATGCCGAAGGCGAGCAGCAGCATCAGCTGCAGGGTCAGGCGTACGCCGTCCGGCAGGGCGTCCAGCCGGCCGGCGAGCTGGGCCATGTTGACGGTGCCGGTCGCCGCGTACACCAGGCCGACCGCGGCCAGGAAGATCATCGAGGAGACGATGCTCACCACCACGTAGGTGGAGCCGGTCCGGATCCGTGCCTCGGTGCCGCCCAGGGTGATCAGCACGAAGCTGGCGGCCAGCAGGATCTCGAAGCCGACGAAGAGGTTGAACAGGTCGCCGGCGAGGAAGGCGTTGGTCACGCCGGCGGTGAGCACCAGGTAAGTGGGGTGGTAGATGCTCACCGGCGCGCTCTCGCTGGTCTCCCCCCGCCCCTGCCCGATGGAGTAGAGCAGCACGCAGAGGGTCACCGCGGAGGAAACCACCAGCATCAGCGCGGCCAACTGGTCGGCGACCAGCACGATGCCGACCGGCGGGGGCCAGCCGCCCACCCGGACCACCACCGGTCCGTGCCGGTACGCCGCCACCAGCAGCACCACCGCGACCGCCAGGGCGGTGGCGAGACCGACCACGCTCACCGAGCGCTGCGCCCGGGGGCGCTTGTTCAGCAGCAGGGTGAGCGCGGCGCCGAGCAGCGGCAGCACCACCGGCAGCGGCACCAGCGCGTGGACCGCGCTCACCGCGGCTCGCCCCGGCGGCGCAGCCGGCGCAGCGCCGGCCCCGGGTCCACCTGCTCCGGATCGCTGTCCGGCCCCTCCCCGCCGAGGTCCGCGGTGGACACCTCGTTCCGCTCGGCGAGCCGGACGATCTGCCGGTCCTCCAGGTCGTCCTGCACCTCGTCGTCACCGCTGAGATACCAGCTCCGGTAGGCGACCGCGAGCAGGAACGCGGTCAGCCCGAACGTGATCACCACCGCGGTCAGCACCATGGCCTGGGGCAGGGCGTCGCTCATCCGCCCGGACGGCGCCGTGCCGACCAGCGGCGCGGCGCCGGACCGGCCGCTGAGCAGGATCAGCAGGTTGACCCCGTTACCGAGCAGGATGACGCCGAGCAGGATCCGGGTGAGGCTCCGCTCCAGCAGCAGCGTGACGCCGGTGGCGACGAGCACCCCCACCGCGATCACCAGGACCAGCGTGGGTCCCCCGGCGCCCGGCGTCATGTCGGCCCGCCCTCCCGCTCGACGACGAGTCCCCGGGCCGGCTCGCCGGCCGCCTCGACGTGCCGGTCCACCTCGGCGCCGAGGCTGCGCAGGATGTCCAGCACCAGCCCGACCACGATCAGGTAGACGCCGATGTCGAAGAAGAGCGACGTGACCAGGTAGCAGTGGCCGATCAGCGGCAGCCAGAGGTTCACCTTGACGCTCTGCAGCACGTCGCCGGTGAGCAGCAGGCCGAGCACGCCCCCGCCGACCGCGACGGCCAGCCCGGCGCCGAGCACCGTACCGGCCCCGACCGGGGCGGCCTCGGCCAGCTCGTACCGGCCGCCGGCCAGGTAGCGGACGGTCAGCGCGAGGCTTGCGACCAGGCCGCCGGAGAAGCCGCCGCCCGGGGCGTTGTGCCCGGAGAAGAGCAGGAACAGCGAGAAGAGCAGCACGGTGTGGAAGATCAGCCGGGTGACCACCTCGAAGACGATCGACCGGCGGCGCGCGTTCAGGGTGGCCCCGCCGCGCAGCCAGACCGTACGCCGGTCGCGCCGCGCTCCGGCCGGGCGGGGACGGCGCGGCCGGGGACCGGTGCGGGACCGCTCGAAGATCAGGCTGGCCACCCCGGTCGCCGTGACCACCAGCACGGAGATCTCCCCCATGGTGTCCCAGGCCCGGATGTCCACCAGGGTCACGTTGACCACGTTGCGGCCGTAGCCCTGGGCGACCGCGAGGTCGGGGAAGGCGGTCGAGATGGACGGGAACCGCCGGGCCCCCGAGGCGGCCAGGGCGAGGCCGGCCATCACCATCCCGGCCGCCACGCCGATGCCCCGGCGGACCCAGCGGCTGCGGCGCAGCGGGCGGGCCGAGAAGCGTTCCGGCAGCCGCCGCAGCACCAGCACGAAGACCGCGATGGTGGCGGTCTCCACCAGGAACTGGGTGAGCGCCAGGTCGGGCGCGCCGTAGAGGACGAACAGCATCGCGGTGCCGTAGCCGGTGACCCCGACCAGCAGCATCGCGGTGAGCCGGCGCCGGGCGCCGACGGCGAGCAGCGCGGCCACCGCGATCACCACGCAGACCACCAGCTGCACCGGGCTGTCCCAGGCCGCGATCTCGTTGCGCCACGGCCGGGTGAACAGCATCGCCGACCCGGGCACCAGCACCAGGGCCAGCAGGACCGTGCCCAGGTACTGCGGCAGGGAGCCCCGCTGGGTTGCGCCGGTGACCTCGATGGCGAACCGGTCGAACCGGTGGGTCACCCACTCGTACCCCTGGTTGCCGCCGACCGGGAAGCGCAGCCGGGCCAGCGCCGGGGCGAGCGGGCCGCGGACCAGGTGCAGCGCCACGCCGCCGCCGACGGCGACGGCGGAGAGGCCCAGCGCCACGGTCGGTCCGTGCCAGAGCGCCAGGTGCTCCTCGACCGGCCCGAAGAGTTCGGCGTACGGACGGAGCAGCGCGCCGAGCGGGCCGGCGGTGATCCCGGCGGCGAGCCCCGCCACGGCGAGCAGGCCGGCGGGGGCCAGCATCGCCGGCGGGGGCCGCTCGACGTCGGTGACCGCCGTGCCGGGCCGGGTGCCGAAGGCCCCCCAGAGAAACCGGATGCTGTACGCGACGGTGAGCGCGGTGCCGACCACCAACACCGCGAGCACCAGCGACCGCCCGGCGAACGCGGCGAACACCGCCTCCTTGGCGACGAAGCCGAGCAGCGGCGGCAGCCCGGCCATCGAGGCGGCGGCCAGCGCGGCGACCCCGGCCAGCACCGGCGCGGCGCGGCCCACTCCGGACAGGTCGCGCAGGTCCCGGCTGCCGGCGCTGTGGTCGAGGATGCCCACCACGAGGAAGAGCGCCGCCTTGAACAGCGCGTGCGCCAGCAGCATCGCCGTGCCGGCGAGCGCGGCCTGCGGGGTGCCCGCGCCGAGCACCACGACGAGCAGGCCGAGCTGGCTGACCGTGCCGTACGCCAGCAGCAGCTTCAGGTCGGTCTGCCGCAGCGCCGCCCAGCCGCCGACGATCAGGGTGACCAGCCCGGCGACCACGGTGACCGGGCGCCACGGCGCGGTCGGGGCGAGCGCCGGGCCGAGCAGCCCGACCAGGAAGACGCCGGCCTTCACCATCGCCGCCGCGTGCAGGTACGCGCTGACCGGGGTGGGGGCGGCCATCGCCACCGGCAGCCAGGAGTTGAACGGGAACACCGCGGACTTCGCGAGGGCCCCGGTGAGCACGAGCAGCACGGCCGCGACGGCGTACCCGCCGCCGGGCAGCGGCACCGCGGTGATCAGCGACCACCGGTAGCCGCCCGCGTGGTGGCCGAGCAGCAGGAAGCCGACCAGCATGGCCAGCCCGCCCAGGGTGGTGACGGTCAACGCCTGGGCGGCCGCCCAGCGGCTGGACCGCCGTTCGGTGCTGTGCCCGATCAGCAGGTAGGAGAAGACCGTGGTCAGCTCCCAGAAGACGTAGAGCAGCAGCAGGTCGTCGGAGACGACCAGGCCGAGCATGGCCCCGGCGAAGGCGACCATGACGGCCGCGAACCGGGCCAGTCCCACCGACCCGGCGTGGAAGTAGCGGGCGGAGTAGACCAGCACCAGGGCGCCGACGCCGCCGACCAGCAGCATCATCAACCAGGACAGGGTGGTGACCCGCAGCGCCAGGTCGAGCTGGAGCTGCGCGATCCACGGGTACGTCTCGAGCACCGCGCCGCCGTCGCGGACCGCGCCGGTGTGCGCGACCGCCCAGCCGACCGTGGCGGCCGGGGCGAGCGCGAGCGGGTAGCAGGCACGCGGACCCCACCAGCGGACCAGCAACGGCGCGAGCAGGGCCGCCACCAGGTGCAGGATCAGCAGGACGAGCACGCGCACTCCACGGTCGAGGTGGCAGCGCGCGCCGGCACGCTGCGGCCACGACCGATCAGACGTCAGATGACCGCCGCCCCGGGCGTTTTTCCGGAAACCCACCCGGCCCGCCCTGCCCGATCAGGGTGTGCGGAGCCGTTGGTCAGCGGCGCAGCGGGCGGGTCTCCACCAGCAGGTCGGGGCGGCCGAGCTGGCGGACCACCTTGTTGACCACCCGCTGCGCGGCGGCGAGGGAGCGCACCGGGAGCAGCTTGCCCCGGCTCTCCCGGCGCAGCACGAAGTAGTGCACCGCGGCGCGGACCAGCCCGCGGTCGGCGGCGCTGGAGTGGGCGGTGGCGATGACCAGCTCGCGGAGACAGCGGGCCAGCTCCTCGGCCAGCTCGAGCTCCGGGCCCTGCAGGCCGGTGCGGAGCACGGCGAGGTGGCCGTCGACCTTGCGGATGAGCACGTCGGTCCCGGGCCCGGAGCCGCGCTCCTCGACGATCATCCAAGCCCTCCACCCCGACGCTGCGTTGCGAGTGAAGTTACTTTATGTTGCGCGACACAAGCAAGCAGTTAAGTAAGACTTAACGCTAGTAACGCCACCAACTGTCGCGTAAGACATCGACCCGGACAGAACAGCGTCCGGCGTCGAGTGAATGTCACATCGGCGAGGCAGGATGGAGGGCGTGGCGAACGAGGTGACCGGCGGGGACGCGGCCGTGCTGGCGGATTTCGGCCCGGCGACCCGGGAGTGGTTCAACGCCGCCTTCGCCGCCCCCACCGCCGCCCAGGCCGGTGCCTGGCGGTCCGTCGCCGCCGGGCGCAACGCCCTCGTGGTCGCCCCGACCGGCTCCGGCAAGACCCTGGCCGCGTTCCTCTGGTCGCTGGACCGGCTGGCCAAGGAACCGCCGCCGGCCGAGGCGCGGCAGCGCTGCCGGGTGCTCTACGTCAGCCCGCTCAAGGCGCTCGCCGTCGACGTCGAACGCAACCTGCGGGCACCGCTCACCGGCATCCGGCACGCCGCCACCCGGCTCGGCGTCACCCCGCCGGACATCACCGTCGGCATGCGTACCGGCGACACCCCGGCCGACGAGCGGCGGGCCTTCGCGCGTACCCCGCCGGACATCCTGATCACCACGCCGGAGTCGCTCTTCCTGCTGCTCACCTCCGCCGCCCGGGACTCGCTGCGCGGGGTGCGCACCGTGATCGTCGACGAGGTGCACGCGGTCGCCGGCACCAAGCGCGGCGCCCACCTGGCCCTCTCCCTGGAACGCCTCGACGCGTTGCTGGAGACGCCGGCCCAGCGGATCGGCCTGTCCGCCACCGTCCGGCCGATCGACGTCTGCGCCCGGTTCCTCGGCGGCGCCCGCCCGGTCGACGTGGTGCAGCCGGCCAGCAACAAGACCATCGAGGTCAGCGTGCAGGTGCCGGTGGAGGACATGACCCGCCTCGACGAGCAGGAGCCGCCGGAGGACGACCTCGGCGGCATCGGCCCACGGCGGGCGTCCATCTGGCCGGCCGTCGAGGAACGGGTCTTCTCGTTGATCCGGTCACACCGGTCGACCATCGTCTTCACCAACTCGCGGCGCAGCGCCGAACGGCTCTGCGCGCGGCTGAACGAGCTGGCCGCCGAGGAGTTCGAGGCGTCGTCCGCGCCGGACGGCAGCCGCACCGCGCCGGGCGGCGGGCCGGTGGGGCCGTTGCGGGCGCCGCGCCAGCCGGCCGAGGTGATGGCGCAGTCCGGCGCGGCGGCCGGCGCGTCGCCGGTGATCGCCCGGGCCCACCACGGCAGCGTCTCGCGGGAGGAGCGCAAGCACATCGAGGAGGCGCTCAAGTCGGGGCAGCTGCCCGCCGTGGTCGCCACCTCCAGCCTGGAGCTCGGCATCGACATGGGCGCGGTCGACCTGGTGGTGCAGATCGAGGCCCCGCCGAGCGTCGCCGCCGGCCTGCAACGCGTCGGCCGGGCCGGGCACCAGGTGGGGGCGGTCTCCCGGGGCGTGGTCTTCCCCAAACACCGGGGCGACCTGCTCTCCTGCACGGTGGTCGCGGAGCGGATGGCCGACGGGGCCATCGAGGAACTGCACTACCCGCGCAACCCGCTCGACGTGCTGGCCCAGCAGATCGTCGCGATGGTGGCCCTGGAGCCGTGGCGGCTCGGCGACCTCGCCGTGCGGGTCCGCCGGGCCGCCCCCTTCGCCGAGCTGCCCGACTCGGCGCTGCACGCGGTGCTCGACATGCTCTCCGGGCGCTACCCGTCGACCGCCTTCGCCGAGCTGCGGCCCCGCCTGGTCTGGGACCGGGCCACCGACGTGCTCACCGGCCGGCCCGGCGCGCAGCGGCTCGCGGTCACCAGCGGCGGCACCATCCCCGACCGGGGGCTGTTCGGCGTCTTCCTGGCCGGTGCCGAGCGCGCCGCCCGGGTCGGCGAGCTGGACGAGGAGATGGTCTACGAGTCCCGGGTGGGCGACGTGTTCCTGCTCGGCTCGTCGTCCTGGCGGATCGAGGAGATCACCCCCGACCGGGTGCTGGTCTCCCCCGCCCCCGGCCAGGCCGCCCGGATGCCGTTCTGGAAGGGCGACCAGCTCGGCCGGCCGGTCGAGCTGGGTCGGGCCATCGGCGCCCGGGTCCGGGCGCTGCTGCGCCAGGGCGACGACGACGCCGTCGCCGCGCTGCGCGCCGGCGGGCTGGACGACTGGGCCGCCGGCAACCTGATGGCCTACCTGCGCGAGCAGAAGGCGGCCACCCGGTCGCTGCCCGACGACCGGACGGTCGTGGTCGAGCGGTTCCGCGACGAGCTGGGCGACTGGCGGCTCGCCGTGCACTCGGTGCTCGGCGCCCGGGTCAACGGCCCCTGGGCGCTGGCGATCGGCCGCCGCCTCGCCGAGCGCTACGGCGTGGACGCCCAGGTGATGCCCTCCGACGACGGCATCGTGGTCCGGCTGCCGGACACGGCCGACGAGCCGCCCGGCGCCGACGTGGTGGTCTTCGAGCCCGACGAGATCGCCCAGCTCGTCGAAGAGTCCGTCGGCACCTCCGCGCTCTTCGCGTCCCGGTTCCGCGAGTGCGCGGCCCGCTCCCTGCTGCTGCCCCGCCGCGATCCGCGCCGCCGGCAGCCGCTCTGGCAGCAGCGCCAGCGCGCCGCCCAGCTCCTCGACGTGGCCCGCGAGTACGCCGACTTCCCGGTCACCCTGGAGGCGGCCCGCGAGTGCCTCCAGGACGTCTTCGACCAGCCGGCCCTCGCCGACCTGAT
This sequence comes from Micromonospora sp. NPDC051924, assembly GCF_055586005.1. NCBI lineage: Bacteria > Bacillati > Actinomycetota > Actinomycetes > Micromonosporales > Micromonosporaceae > Micromonospora > Micromonospora sp. NPDC051924. Next base: position 23,027 of record NZ_JBVJJA010000002.1, on the reverse strand, counting down.
GCGCGACCTGGCGGCCCGCAAGGTCCGGCTGGTCGAGGTGGAGTCCGAGCGCCCGTCGCCGTTCGCCCGCTCGCTGCTCTTCGGGTACGTCGGCGCGTTCCTCTACGAGGGCGACGCGCCCCTGGCCGAACGCCGGGCCGCCGCGCTCGCTCTCGACTCGGCCCTGCTCGGCGAGCTGCTCGGCCGGGTCGACCTGCGGGAGCTGCTCGACCCGGCGGTGCTCGCCGAGACCGAGCGGCAGCTGCGCTGGCGCACCGAGCAGCGCCGTCCCCGCGATGCCGAGGACGTGGTCGAGTTGCTCCGGGTGGTCGGCGACCTCAGCGAGGCGGAGCTGGGCGAGCGGGGCGTACCGGTGGCCTGGCTGACCGAGCTGGCGGCGGCCCGGCGGGCGCTGCGGGTCCGGATCGCCGGCGAGGAGCGCTGGGTGGTCGTGGAGGACGCGGCCCGGCTGCGCGACGCGCTGGGTGTGGCGCTGCCGGTCGGGGTGGCCGAGGCGTACCTGGCGCCGGTGGCCGACCCGCTCGGTGACCTGGTCGCCCGGTACGCCCGCACCCACGGCCCGTTCGCGGCGGCCACCTGCGCCGCCCGATTCGGGCTCGGCGTGTACGTCGTCGAGCAGGCGCTGCGCCGGCTCGCCGGCAACGGCCGGGTGGTCTCCGGCGAGTTCGCCCCGGACAGCGTCGGCACCCAGTGGTGCGACGCCGAGGTGCTGCGCCTGCTGCGCCGCCGTTCCCTCGCGGCGCTGCGCCGGGAGATCGAGCCGGTGCCGCCGAAGGCGCTGGCGTCGTTCCTGCCCCGCTGGCAGCAGGTCGGCTCGTCGGCCCGGGGCGTGGAGGCGCTCGCCGCCACCGTCGAGCAGTTGCAGGGCGCCGCGGTGCCCGCGTCCGCGCTGGAACGGCTGGTGCTGCCCGCCCGGGTGGCCGACTACTCCCCCGCCCAGCTCGACGAGCTCTGCGCCAGCGGCGAGGTGGTCTGGGCCGGGGCCGGGGCGATCTCCGGCGGCGACGGCTGGGTCACCCTGGCGTACGCCGACGTGGCGCCGCTGCTGCTGCCACCGCCGGACGAGGCGTTGGCGCTGACCCCGCTGCACGAGGCCGTGCTGGACGCGCTCGGCGACGGGCAGGCGCTCTTCTTCCGCTCGCTGTCCGACCGGGTCGCGTCCACCGACGACACCGCCCTCACGGCCGCGATCTGGGACCTGGTCTGGGCCGGGCACCTGACCAACGACACCCTCGCGCCGCTGCGGGCGGTGCTCGGCGGTGGCGGCGCCCACCGGGCCCGGCCGTCCGCGCCGCGGACCCGCTACCGTCGTCCCGGCCGGGTGGCGCTGCCCAGCCGGGGCGGGCCGCCCACCGTGGCCGGGCGCTGGTCCCGGCTGCCCGACCGCGACCTCGACCCCACCCGGCGGGCCGCCGCCCTGGCCGACCTGCTGCTCGAACGGCACGGCGTGGTCACCCGGGGGGCGGTAATGGCCGAGCAGGTGACCGGCGGGTTCGCCGCCGTCTATCCGGTGCTGTCCGCACTGGAGGAACGCGGGGCGGCCCGGCGCGGCTACTTCGTCGAAGGGCTGGGCGCGGCCCAGTTCGCGGTGCCCGGGGCGGTCGACCGGCTCCGCGCCCTGGCCGACCCGGCCGACGAGGGTCGGGGGCGGGGCAGCGGCCCGGCCGTGGTGCTCGCCGCCACCGACCCGGCCAACCCGTACGGCGCGGCGCTGCCCTGGCCGGAACGGGTGGTCGACTCGGGCGACGGGGCGGCCCCGGCCACCGGGCACCGGGCCGGGCGCAAGGCCGGCGCGCTGGTCGTGCTGGTCGGCGGCGAGCTGGTGCTCTATGTGGAACGCGGCGGCCGGACCATCCTCTCCTTCACCGACGACGCCGACGCCCTCGCGTCCGCCGGCAAGGCGCTCGCCGACGCGGTGCACTCCGGGGCGCTCGGCGCGATCTCCGTGGAGCGCGCCGACGGCGAGGCGGTGCACTCCTCGCCGCTGCGCGACGCGCTGACCGCCGCCGGCTTCCGCGCCACCCCGCGCGGCCTCCGCCTCCGTGGCTGACTCCGCCTCGCCGGCCCGCTCCCGCTCGGCCGCGCCGCACGCCGCATGCCCTGAAAGGAGGCGGGCGCGTGGACCTCGGTCGTCAGGGTGTGGCCGGCCGACGAGGGAGGAGACGATCCGATGGCCGGGATCCGGGTACGGCCACGACATCCCGCTCCGCGACGAGCTGCGGCTGAAGCGCCGGCTGATCCCGGCTCAGGCCAGCTTGGCGAGCACCTCGTCGTAGCGCTTCCGGTCGGTCGTGGAGGTCTTCGTGCCCAGGTAGCTGAGCACCACCGCGCCCTTGCGGTAGGAATCCGTCCCCCAGACCTCGGTCTGGTTGGTGGCGCTCGCCTCGTCCGGGAAGACGTACACCGAGACGGCGTCCGTGGCGATCAGCTGGGCACAGCCCACGCCGACGCCGTCGGGCCCGCAGTCCGTGGACCGGTCCCGCACGTTCGGCACCGCCAGTCCGGCGGCCTTGAACGCGTCGACGACCTTGCGGGCGGACGGTGTGCCGGCGGCCTTGGTCGGCATGATGAACGGCGGGGTGGACGGGCTCTCGGTCGGCCGGCCCTTCGGGCGGCCCGACTCGGCCGTGGTCGGCGCCTCGGTCGGGGCGGCCGCGCTGGTGGCCGGCGCCTTGGACCGGCCGTCCGCCCAGGCCCCGCCGTCCTGCTCGGCGGCGTCCTCGCCGCAGGCGGTCAGGCCGACGGCGATGAGGACGGTGGCGGCGGTCGACAGCAGGCGAAGGCGATTCGTCACTCCGGCAGTCTGCCCAACGGTGGCGCGGCCCGGCACCGTCCGGTCGGTCGGTCACGCATGCCGGTCCGTGGCCACCGGCCACCCGCTAGCCTGCCCGCATGGCTCCGACCGCCTGGATCTCCCTGACCACCGACTACGGCCTGACCGACGGTTTCATGGCCGCCTGCCACGGGGTGATCGCCCGGCTCGCCCCGGCGGTCCGGGTGATCGACGTGACCCACCTCGTGCCGCCGGGTGACGTCCGGCGCGGTGCCGCGGTGCTCGCCCAGACCCTGCCGCACCTGCCGTACGCCGTCCACGTCGGAGTGGTGGACCCGGGCGTCGGCACCGCGCGGCGCGGGATCGCCCTGGTCACCCCGGGCGGCGTGCTGGTCGGACCGGACAACGGGCTGCTGCTGCCGGCCGCCGCGGCGCTCGGCGGTGTCACCTCGGCGGTGGAGCTGACCGATCCGGGCTGGCTGGCCCCGGAGGTGTCCCGCACCTTTCACGGCCGGGACGTCTTCGCGCCCGTCGCGGCGCGGCTGGCGACCGGCGGGGCACCGGCGGACGCCGGCCCGGCGGTGGATCCGGCGACGCTGGTGCGGCTGCCGGACCCGGTGCTGCGCCGGGAGCCGGGCGGGTTCACCGCCGAGGTGCTCACCGTGGACCATTTCGGCAATGTGCAGCTCGCCGCGGCGCCCGCGCTGCTCGACGAGGTCGGGCCCGAGCCGCTCGTCGCGGGCCGGCCGGCCGTCCGTGGCCGGGCCTTCGGCGACGCGCCGGCCGGTGGGCTGGTGCTTCTGGTCGACTCGGCCGGGCTGGTCGCGGTGGCGGTCAACGGCGGCCGGGCCGCCGACCAGCTCGGCCTCGCCCCCGGCGACCTGCTGACGATCCGCACGTCCGGCCGACCCGGCCGATGATCCGCGCAGGTTCCGGGCAACTGGGGCCTGCCCGTGCAGGAGGCGACACTTTCCCTGACAACGTGCGCGTCTTCATGCGGGCGCGGGGTGAGGGAGGATGAAGGGGTGCCCGAAGGCGACACCGTCTGGAACACCGCTCGCGTCCTCCAGCGGGCCCTGGCCGGCGCGCGACTCACCGGCTCCGACTTCCGGGTGCCGCAGCTCGCCGCGACCGACCTGACCGGCTGGACCGTCCGCGAGTCGGCCAGCCGGGGCAAGCACCTGCTGCTCCGGCTCACCGCCCCGCCCGGCGCCCTCGAGCCACCGGCCGGGGCGACGGCCACCCGCCCCGACCCGGCCGGGCGCGACTGGACGCTGCACTCACACCTGCGGATGGACGGCGCCTGGCGGGCGTACGCCCCGGGTGAGCGCTGGGCGGCCCGTCCGGCGCACCTGATCCGGGTGGTGCTCCGCTCCCCCGGCGCGGTCGCCGTCGGCTACCACCTGCACGAGCTGGCGCTGATCCCGACCGCCGAGGAGGAGTCCCTGGTCGGCCACCTCGGGCCGGACCTGCTCGGCTCCGACTGGGATCCGGACGAGGCGGTCCGCCGGCTGGCCGCCCACCCGGACGAGACCATCGGCGAGGCGCTGCTGGACCAGCGCAACCTGGCCGGCGTGGGCAACCTCTACAAGTGCGAGGTGCTCTTCCTACGCGGCGTCTCCCCGTGGACGCCGGTCCGCGCGGTGCCCGACCTGGCCGGCACGGTCACCCTCGCGCAGCGGCTGCTGGCCGCGAACCGGGGCCGCTGGACGCAGAGCACCACCGGGTCCCTGCACCGGGGGCAGACCAGCTACGTGTACGGCCGCCGCGCCCAGCCCTGCCGGCGCTGCGGCACCGCGATCAGCAAGCAGGAACTGGGCGACCGGGTCACCTACTGGTGCCCGGCCTGCCAGCCCGAACGCACCTGACGTCCACTTCGGGCGGTGACGGCGGCGGCCCGTCCGTGGAACTTCCACGAACCGGCAAGATCCCCCCGAGATACGGACGATTGGGCACTTCCCTCCCCACCGTCCGGCGTCGCATGCTGCGGTGGAGTGCTCACCGATCGTCAGCAGCGCGTACGCCCGCCACGCCGGGGTGGTGGCCGGCGCGCCGGAGATCCGGGGGAGAGCCATGGCCCTGTTCCGCAGATTCCGGCCGGGCTGGGCGGACCGTGCCGCCCGGACCGCCGAGGACCACGCGCCGACGGTCCCCGCCGCCCGGACGGCCGAGGAGGCGGATGCGCCGGCGCCGACCAGCCTGGACCCGGCGGCCGTGCCGCGCTGCTTCGGTCCGGTGCCGAACTTCGCCGGCTCGCCGCTGCCGGCGCTGGACCGGGACGGCCAGCCGGTGCCCGGCACCGGCATCCGCAAGTTCGTCGACGCGCTACCCGTGCCCGGCGCGCTCGCCACCTCCGGGCTGGGGGCCCGGCTGCCGATGGCCGTGCCGGACACCATCACCTGGCCGGGCTGCGACTACTACGAGATCGGGTTGCAGGAGTACACCCAGCGGCTGCACCGGGACCTGCCGGGCACCCGGCTGCGCGGCTACCGCCAGCTCAACCTGGGCACCGACCCCGCCGGGCACAACACGGTCAGCCCGCCCGACCGGCCCTGGCACCTCGGCCCGGTGATCATGGCACGCCGCGGGCGCCCGGTCCGGATCAAGTTCATCAACCAGCTCCCCACCGGACGGGCCGGCGAACTCTTCCTGCCGGTCGACGAGACCCTCGACGGGGCCGGCGTCGGGCCGCTGGACGGTCCCGCGCCGTACCCGCAGAACCGGGCGGTGCCGCACCTGGCCGGGGCGCAGACGGCCTGGATCAGCGCCGGCAACCCGTGGCAGTGGGTCACCCCGGCCGGCGAGATCACCCCGTACCCGACGGGGGTGGGGGCGACGCCGGTGCCGGACATGCCGTCGCCGGGCGCCGGGGCCACCACGCTCTACTTCCCGAACGACCAGAGCGGCCGGCTGATGTGGCTGCACGACAACACCCTCGGGCTGTCCCGGCTCACCGTCTACTCCGGTCAGCTCGCGCTCTATCTCCTCACCGACCCGGCCGAGGAACGGCTGGTCGACGACGGGGTGCTCCCCGCCGATCAGCTCCCGCTGGTGATCCAGGACAAGACCTTCGTGCCGGACGACGCCCAGCTCGCGGCCCAGGACCCGACCTGGGACCGGGACCGTTGGGGCGCCAAGGGCAGCCTCTGGCACCCGCACGTCTACCAGCCCCGGCAGAACCCGTACCGGAGCACCGGCGGCAACCCCACCGGCCGCTGGGACTACGGCCCGTGGACGCACGACCCGGACGGTGGCGCCAGCCCGTGGGTCGCCCCGGTGCCGAACCCGCACCACGACCCGGTCGCCGAGCCGGACGAGCCGCCGCTCGCACCGGGCGTGCCGCACCCGTCCGCGGTTCCCGAGGCGTACGGGGACACCCCGCTGGTCAACGGGGTGGCCTACCCGTACCTGGAGGTGGAGCCGCGGGCCTACCGGTTCCGGATCCTCAACGCCTGCGCGGACCGCAGCCTGAACCTCCAGCTCTACCGGGCCTGCTCAGACGAGCCGATGTGGACCGACGACGGCGACCCGGAGGCGGGTGAGGTGCCGATCGTCGAGGCGGTGCGGGCGGCGGGGCGATCGGGGACCTGGCCCACGGACGGGCGCGAGGGCGGGGTGCCCGACCCGCGCGCCGCCGGCCCGGACCTGATCCAGATCGGCAACGAGGGCGGCCTGCTGCCCGCCCCGGTGGTGCTGGCCAACCGCCCGGTCGGCTTCCGGTACGACCGGCAGGACCCGACCGTGCTCAACGTGGACGGGCAGACCCTGCTGCTCGCCCCCGGCGAGCGGGCCGACGTGGTGGTGGACTTCGCCACCGTCCCCCCGGGCAGCAACCTGATCCTCTACAACGACTGCCCGGCCCCGCTGCCCCGGTTCGACCCCCGCTACGACCACCACACCGACGCCCCGGACCGCACCCCGACCGGCGGCCTGCCCGCCGCCCGGCCCGGCTACGGCCCGAACACCCGTACCCTGCTCCAATTCCGGGTGGCCGGCGCCCCGGCCGCCCCGTACGACGTGGACCGCCTCGCCGCCCGCCTGCCCGGCGCGTACGCGGAGAGCCAGCGGCCGCCGATCGTGCCGCAGCCGGCGTACGATGCCGCGCTCGGCACCCGCACGCCCCGGGAGACCGTGGTGCCGGCCCGCGCCACCTCGGTCACCTTCACCCCGGCCGGGGCGGTGGCCCCGGTGACCCTGCCGCTGCTGGTCAAGTCGGTCGGGCAGGTCTTCGAACCCCGGCACGGTCGGGCGGTGGGCCGGCTCGGCGTCGGCCACCCGCTCGCCGGACCGGTCACCCCGGGCACGCTGCCGCTCGGGCCGGTCGACCCGGCCACCGAGGTGCTCTACGCGACCGACCCCACCGCGCCGGTCGGCGGCCCGGCCGACGGCACCCAGCTCTGGCGGATCGTGGGCGACGCCCCGCGTACCCACCCGGTGCACGTGGAGGGCTGCGACCTGCAACTGGTCAACCGGGTCGGCTGGGACGGCCACATCCGCCCGCCCGACCCGGGCGAGCTGGGCTGGAAGGAGACCGTCCGGGTCAACCCGCGGGAGGACGTGATCGTGGCGCTGCGCCCGGTCCCGCCCAGCCTGCCCTTCAAGATCGGCGACAGCGTACGCCTGCTCGACCCGGCCCGGCCGGCCGGCGCGCGGCTCGACGCCAGTCCGGTCAGCCCGATCGACGGGCGCCCGGCGGCGGTGGTCAACCAGCTGGTCAACCTGGGCTGGGAGTACCGCTGGGGGACCCGCGCGGCCGGGCTGCGCGACCAGGGAATGAGCCGGCCGCTGGTGCTCCGGGTCGCGCCCAAGGCGCCGACGGGGCTGACCGCCACTCCGGCGCCCGGCTCGGCCACCGCGCTGCCCGCGATCGCGCTGGCCTGGACCGGCAACGGCAGCCGCCCGCCGGCCACCAGCCACCTGCTGCAACGGGCCACCGACGCCGGTTTTACCGGCGGGCTGACCGAGATCACCGTAGCCGCCACCGCCACCCGGTACACCGACGCCACGGTGACCCCCGGGGTCACCTACCACTACCGGATCCGGGCGGAGAACGGAGTGAGCTGCTCGGCCTGGTCGAACAGCATCCCCGCCGCGGTGCACCTCACCTCCCCGACGAAGCTGACCGCGGCGGTGCCGCCGGCCGCGCCGCTGCGGGTGGCGCTGCGCTGGGCCAACCGGTCGTTCGCCACCGGGGTGGACGTGCAGCGGGCGACCAACCCGACGTTCACCAGCGGGCCGGGGACCACCGCCATCACGGTCGGCGACGCCCACGTGGATCCGGCGGTCGCCCCGGAGACCACGTACTACTACCGGGTGCGCACCACGTACCTGGGCGCGGCCTCGCCGTGGTCGACGGTGGCCACCGTGACCACCCCGCCCCGGCCGGGCGTGCCGACGGCGGTGAGCGCCCTAGCCACCGCGCCCGCCCCGGACACCGCCACGGTGATCCTGAGCTGGGGGGCCGGCACCCCGACCGGGCCGGGCTCCGGCTTCGTGGTGCAGCGGGCCACCGATCCGGGGTTCACCCACGGGGTGGAGAGCTACGCCGTCACCGGGCGGGGGTTCACCAACACCGGGCTGGCCCGGGGCACCATCTACCACTACCGGATCCGCGCGTACAACGTGGTCGGCACCTCCGCCTGGACCACCCCCGTCCCGGTCACCACCCCCGACTGAACGGGTCAGGGGCGCAGCGGGGCGCCGGCGGTGCGAAGTTCGGCCAGCGCGGCGGCGACGCCGTGGAGCAGGTCGGTGGCCTCGGTGAGGCGGCCGGCGGCCGGGTGCTCGGTGGCCGGGCGGGCGTCCTCGGCCACGTAGCCGGCGGCGGCCACCACCAGCCGCTCGTACGCGGCCACTCCGTCCTCCAGCTGGGCGGTCAGGGTCGCATGGACCTGGGCGAGCGGTCCGCGGGGCGCGAAGTTGAGGGCGCGTTCCACGCTGGCCACCCGGGTCGCCAGCTCGCGCAACGAGCGGTCGGCCTCGGCCGCCTCGCGGACCGCCGGCTCGGCCGGCCCGGTCAGCCGGCCGGACATTCCGGCCAGGGTCAACGCGGCCCGGTCCAGCCGGGCCCACGCCTGCGCAGCCGTGGTGCCGCGCAGCGCCAGGCGGGACCGGACCCGGCGTACCTCGGCGAGGACGCCCGGGCCGACGGGCAGCCGCTCCACGGCGGCGACCAGCCGGGCCCGGGAGCGGGCGGCGGCCTCGGCCGGGTCGAGCGCCGGCGGCGCCGGCACCGCGGCGAGGGCCCGCAGGTCGACCCAGCGCCAAGCGGCGACCGCGATGGCGCTGCCCGCGGCGCCGGCCCAGGCCGCGTCCGGCAGACCGAGCCCGGCGTACGGGGTCAGCACCGCCGCCGCACCGCCGAGCCCGCCGGCCAGCACGCTCCACCGGCGCGCGGAACGCCGCAACCGGCGCAGCCGACGGAAGTGTCGCGCCCGCTCGTCCGCCATCGTGCCCTCCCCGCGTGTCAGCCGGTGGTGCTCTCCCCGGTACCGCGCTCCCGGCTCATGCTGGCCCGGATCTCGTCCAGCCGGGCGGCGGCCGCCGGGTCGGTGGCGGGCTGGGGCTGTCCCACGGCGGGGCGGTCCTGCCGGCCGGCGAGCTGCTCGCCGGCCATGCTCGACCGGATCTGCTCCAGTCTCGCCGATCCCGCCGAGTCGAGCGTCGCCTTCTGGATCTCCAGCATCCGGCCCTCGACCGAGTTGCCGGCCAGCTCGGCCCGGCCCATCGCGTCGGCGTACCGGCGCTCGATGCGGTCCCGGACCTCGTTCAGTGACGGGGTGCTGCCGGGAGCGGTGAGCGCGGACATGGACTCCAGCGAGCGGGCCACAGTCTCCTGCATCTTGGCCTGCTCCAGCTGGCTGAGCAGCTTGGTCCGCTCGGCCAGCTTCTGCTGGAGGATCATCGAGTTGTTCTCGACCGCCTTGCGCGCCTGCGCGGCCGCGCCGAGCGCCTGGTCGTGCAGGGTCTTGAGGTCCTCGGTGGCCTGTTCGGCGGAGACCAGCTGGGTGGCCAGGAGCTGCGCGGACTGCTCGTACCGGCCCGCCTCGGCCTCGTCACTCCGGGCGCGGGCCTGGTCGGCGAGGACCAGGGCCTGCCGGGCGTTCGCCTGGAGCTGTTCGACCTCGGACATCTGCCGGGACAGCTTCATCTCGAGCTGGCGCTGGTTGCCGATCACCGCGGCCGCCTGCTGGACCAGCGCCTGGTGCTGCCGCTGGGCTTCCTCGATGGCCTGCTGGATCTGCACCTTCGGGTCGGCGTGCTCGTCGATCTTCGCGCCGAAGAGCGCCATCAGGTATTTCCAACCCTTGACGAACGGGTTCGCCATCTCCGCGTTGCCCCCTCAGTAGCGTCGCGCCGCCTCGACCGGGCCGGGCGGGGTCGACCGGTGGGTCGCGCGGTGTGCCTCCATCGTTCCAGGCGTACGCCACCATGGCACCCGGACGACCCTGATCAACAGTACGCGGCGGTCGCCACCACGGGCCACGTCGTGACGCGGGGTCAGGCGGCGCAGACCACGTCCCGCTCGGCGGGGCGGACCCGGGTGCTGCGCAGCGTCGCCTTGAGCGGCCCGTCCTGCCGGACCTGGACGGCCACCGACCCGTCGGAGGTGACCTGGCGGACACCCCGGTTGGTCGCCTTGCGGACCGCGGCGGCGGCCACCCGCGTCGGCTCGACCGGCTCGTCGGGCACCGGCACCAGCACGTCCGGCATCTGCTCGGCCAGGGCGACCGTGTCGCTGACCTCGCGGAGCAGCTCGGAGAGGCGGGCGCCGAGCGCGTCGCAGATCGCGGCCAGCAGCTCGCTGGAGGGCTCCTTCTGGCCGCGCTCGATCTCGGAGAGGTAGCCGAGGCTCACGTTGGCGGCGGAGGAGACCTCGCGGAGGGTGCGGTGCTGCCCCTGCCGGCGCGCCCGCAGTGCGTCACCGATCACCCGGCGTAGCAGGACCATCGCACCTCCCCCTGACGGGAACACCATTCCCGGCCGACCGTACCGCGCCGGACGCGGTCGGCCGCCCCCGACGCCGGCGTCGCCCGCCGGAACCTTCCCGCAACCGTACCCGTTGCGCGGCCCGCCGACATCCCGCCCCACCCCTCGAATTGCGCGGTTCCGGCCGCGGCGACCGTTCCGGGCCGGGCGGCCGGCGCGCCCGCGGTCGGGCGTGTCGTCGCCGGGCTCACCGTCGGCCCGCCCCGGCCGGGTCACCGGCGTCGAGCGGCCCGGTTACGGTCGGGTCCGCCGCCGTGGGCCCGCCAGCCGTGGCCTGGATCCGCTCGGCGAGCAACCGCAGCGCCTCGATCACCGCGCCGCTGCGGATGTCGGCCCGGTTGCCGTCGAGGTCGAGCCGGCGGACCGTGGTGCCGCCGGGGCCGGCGGCGGCGACGTACACCAGGCCGACCGGCTTACCGTCCTGCGGTTCCGGCCCGGCCACGCCGGTGGTGGCCAGCCCCCAGTCGGCGTCGCAGCGGCGGCGGCCGCCCTCGGCGAGCGCGGCGGCCACATCGGGATCGACCGGTCCGCGCTCGGCGAGCAGGTCCTCGGGTACGCCGGCCAGCTCCGACTTCAGCTCGGTGGCGTAGACCACCAGGCCGCCCCGGTAGATGCCGCTCACCCCGGCGATCTCCACGATCGAGTTGGCCAGCGCCCCGCCGGTCAGCGACTCGACGGTCGCCAGGGTCTCGTGCCGTTCGTGCAGGCTGTGCACCACGAACGCGGCCCGACCCGCGTCGACCCGCTCGTGCGTCGCGTCCGTACCCATGGTCAACACCTCTTCCCCGACCGTCCCGCCCCACTCATCCTTCCAGCCGGCACCCGGACCGGGAGGACGTCAGGGGGTGGGGCGGCGCAGCCGGAGGGCCTGGGCGATGTAGTCGAACCCGGTGACCACGGTGACCACCACCGCCGCTCCCATGATCCACGGGCCGACGACGGCCAGCGCGGCGGGCATCGGCCAGAGGTACCAGGTGATGGCGAGGATCTGGAGGGCGGTCTTGATCTTGCCGCCCCGGCTGGCGGCGATGACGCCGTGCCGGATCACCCAGAACCGCAGCGCGGTGATGCCCAGCTCGCGGGCGAGGATCACCACGGTCACCCACCAGGGCAACCGGTCAAGGACGGAGAGCAGCACCAGCGCGGCGCCGGTGAGCGCCTTGTCGGCGATCGGATCGGCGACCTTGCCCAGCGAGGTGACCAGCCCGAACCGGCGGGCGATCCAGCCGTCCACCAGGTCGGTCGCCGAGGCGACCGCGAAGATCAGGCAGGCCGCCATCCGCCAGCCGGCGTGCGTCATCCCGGAGGCGACCACCGTGACGGCGAACACCGGCACCAGCACCAGCCGCACCGCGGTCAGCACGTTCGCCGCGTTGAGCAGGGGTACCCGGGCCGCCACCGACTCCGCCCCGGTCATGCCTGGCACCGCCCCACGTGGCTCCCCCGCTCCGTCCGGGCCCGTCGTCACCGCGCCGCGCCGGGCGCCGCCGAGATCATCTCATCCGGTACCGCGACCAGGTCGACACCCTCGGTCGCGGTGACCGTGGCCCGGACCAGGTCGCCGGGGCGCAGCGCGGCCAGGTCGACCCCGCCGTCCACCGGCGCGACCAGGGTGGTCGAGCCGTCGACCTCGGGCGCCTGGTGGGCGGCCCGCCCCTCGACCACCCCGTCGGCGACCGAGTCGACCAGCACCTCGATTGTCGAGCCGAGCCGCTCCTCGGCCCGCTGCGAGCAGAGCTCGTCGGCGAGCGCGGCGAGCTTGTCGTACCGCCGCTTGATCGTGGCGGCGCTGATCTTGCCGGGCAGGCCGGCGGCCTCGGTCCCGTCCTCGTCGCTGTAGTCGAACACGCCGATCGCGTCCAGCCGCGCCTCGGTCAGGAACCGGACCAGCTCGTTGACGTCCTGCCGGGTCTCGCCCGGGAAGCCGACGATGAAGTTGCTGCGGGCGCCCGCCTCGGGGGCCAGGGCGCGGGCGGAGGCGAGCAGCTCCAGGAAGCGGTCGGTGGAACCGAACCGGCGCATCCGGCGCAGCACCGGCTCGCTGGAGTGCTGGAAGGACAGGTCGAAGTAGGCGGCCACGCCGGGCGTGGTGGCGATCACCTCGACCAGGCCGGGCCGGGTCTCGGCGGGCTGCAGGTAGCTGGCCCGGACCCGGACGATCCCGTCGATCGCGGCGAGCTGCGGCAACAGCTTCTCCAGCGCCCGGGGGTCACCCAGGTCCTTGCCGTACGACGTCGAGTTCTCGCTGACCAGCACCAGCTCGCGGACGCCGGTCTTGGCCAGCCACTCCGCCTCGGCGAGCAGCTCGTCCGGGGTACGCGAGACGAACGCCCCGCGGAACGCCGGGATGGCGCAGAACGCGCAGCGCCGGTCGCAGCCGCTGGCCAGCTTGAGCGAGGCGACCGGCCCGGTGTCGAGCCGGTGTCGCAGCACCTGCCGCAGGTGGGCCGGGGTGTGCGCGTCGGTCTCGGTGGTCACCCGGGTCGGGGTGCCGTGGCCGGGCAGCGACACGGCCGCCTCGCGCCGCTTCACCGGGGTGAGCGGCAGCAGCTCCCGGCGGTCGCGCGGGGTGTGCGCCTCGACCGCCTCGCCGGCGACCACGGCGTTCAGCCGGGCCGAGATGTCCGGGTAGTCGTCGAAGCTCAGCACCGCCTGCGCCTCGGGGAGGCTGTCGGCCAGCTCGCGGCCGTACCGCTCGGCCATGCAGCCGGCGGCGACCACCTTGGCGCCGGTGTCGGCGGCGGCGAGCAGCGTCTGGATCGAGTCCTGCTTGGCCTTCTCCACGAAGCCGCAGGTGTTCACGACCACCACGTCGGCTCCCTCGCCGTCGGTGGTCACCTGCCAGCCGTCGGCGTGCAGCCGGGCGGCCAGCTCCTCGGAGTCGACCTCGTTACGGGCACAGCCCAGGGTCAGCAGGGCGACTCGACGGCTGTCGGAAGGGGAGGTGGCAGACACCATCCGAGGGTACCGGGCCGCGCGCGGAACCCCGCGACGGCCGGCCGCCGCCATCGACCACCTCACACCCCGCCCGGACGGCCCGGCCGGGCCGCCGTCGGGCGGGTCGCGGCACGTCGCCGTCTCCGGGCGGCGGGAAGGGCCGACTTGCCGCGGCCCGCGGACCCGACCGCCTGGCGGAGCGGGCCACGCCCGCGCCACGGCGGCGTCGACCCGGGGCGGTCAGCGGGCCGCCGCACCGACCCGGGCCAGCCGGTCCAGCAGGAAGACCTCGGTGCCGGCCAGGCCGGTGGAGCAGAAGACCGAGACCTGGTCCGCGCCGGTCCGGCCCGACACCGCTCCGGCCAGCACCGCGCCCAGGTCGCGCAGCCGACCGGCGTACGGCTCGACGGCGGCGAGCATCGGCGGGGCGTACGCGGCGGCCTGCGCCGGCGAGTCGGTGACCAGCACGTCGGCGGCGTCCAGCAGGTCGGGGCCGAATTCGTGCCGGTGGACCTGCTTGAAGCCGACGGTGTTGACGTGGGTGCCCGGGGAGAGGTCGGCCGCGTCGAGCACCGGGGTGGTGCTGGTGGTGGCGAGCACCACCACGTCCCGGTGCCGAACCGCCTCGGCGGCCGAGCCGACGGCCCGGGCGGGCACGCCCAGTTCGGCCCGGACCCGGGCGGCGAACGCCTCCCGGCGGGCCGCCGAGCGGCTGTGCACGGTCACCTCGCGCAGCGGCCGGACCGCGGCGGCGGCCCAGACCTGGGTCCACGCCTGCCGGCCGGAGCCCACCACGCCGAGGGTCGCCGCGTCCGGGCGGGCCAGGGCGTCGACGGCCACCCCGCCCAGTCCGCCGGTACGCCGGGAGCCCAGCTCCTCGCCGACCGCGATGGCGCGTACCGCCCCGGTGCGCGCGTCGTGCAGCACGACCAGCTGCCCGCTCTCCGGGTGCCCGAAGGTGTCGTACGACCGGAAGCCGTACCACTCACCGGTGAGGTGGCCGGCGGTGAGCACCATCCGACCGCCGCCGAGCGGGGCGGACGCCCGGGGCGGGGCGATCAGCCGTCCCTCGTACGCGGCCAGCAGCGCGTCCCGCATGGCGGCGACGGTGAGCGGGGCGTCCACCGCCGCGGCGACGTCCTCGTCGGAGAAGAGCACGGTCATGACGACCATGGTGCAACCTGAAGTTCGCGTTAACTCCAGTCATGGTGGCCTTCGTCACCGCGTCCGCTGACAGGCGACGGCGGTGCTAGCGTCGGGCACGGCGGCCCGTGCCGCCCCGGACGAGTGGTGGGCGTACCCGGTCAGGCCAAGACGCCCCGCGTTGACCACCCGTCCCGGCCCGCGCGGCCGGGCCCGCCCGTCAGAGGTGATCGTCATGGCCTGGATCGTGCTGGTGCTCTCCGGACTGCTGGAGACCGTGTGGGCGGTCGCCCTCGACCGCAGCGCCGGCTTCAGTCGCCCCCTCCCCTCGGCCGTCTTCGGCGTCTCGCTGGTGGCGAGCATGGCCGGCCTGGCGTACGCGCTGCGCGAGATCCCGGTCGGCACCGGCTACGCGGTCTGGGTCGGCATCGGCGCGGTGGGCACCGCGCTGGTCGGCATGGTCGCGTTGCACGAGCCGGCCACCGTCCCCCGGATCGGCTGCCTGCTGCTGGTGGTGGCCGGCGTGGTCGGGCTCAAGCTCTTCCACTAGGCGTCCCCGAACGGTGTCCTCGTCCGGTTTGGTGGTGGGTGCGTCGCGGGTAGTGATGCCTCACCCCACCCGAGGTACCCACATCACGGAGGACACCATGGCCGACATCCACGCCACCGCCCGCCCGCGCAGCAGCGCCGCACGGGTCTGCACGATTCTCGCGTTCGTCTTCGCGGTCATCGCGATCTTCTTCCTGCCGCCGCTCTTCGGCCTGGTCGGCCTGGTGCTCGGCATCGTCGGCGCGGTGCTGGGCGACAAGCCGCTCGGCTGGTACGCCGCCGCCGCCAGCGTGGCCGGCGCCATCATCGGCATGATCATCGGCTACGCCATCCTGAACTCCTGACCGCCCGTACGCCACGAGGGCCTGCCGACGTTCCGGCAGGCCCTCGTCGCGGTCTTTCCCGAGGACACCCCGCCGCTAGTGCAGGCGCACCGACACCCCGGCCGGCGGCCGGCCGGCCGGCACCAGGACCAGTGACACCAGCGCGGCCAGGGCGGCGGCGACCGCGCTGAAGACGAAGGCGTGCGTGAAGCCGGTGGCCACCACCACCCCACCGGAGGTCAGACTCGCGGCGGCGATCGTGGAGACGACCGCCACGCCGACCGAACCGCCGAGTTCGTGGAACGTGTTGACGACGCCCGAGGTGACTCCGGCCTCCCCGGGCGCCACGTCGGCGAGCGCGGTGGTGGTGGCCGCCACGAAGGTCATCCCCAGCCCGGCTGCGGCGACGCCGATCCCGATGACCACCGACCCGGACGTCGGGCCCACGGCGGGGACCGCGGCGCCCAGCGCGGCGACCGCGAGTCCCACGGCGGCCGTCGTCCGGGGACCGAGGTGCCCGACCCCGTGGCTGGCCGCGTGGGCGCCGACGACGGTGCCGAGCGCGACCGGCAGGAAGAGCAGCCCGGTGGTCAGCGCGCCGTGTCCACGCACCTGCTGCAGATAGAACGAACCGAGGAAGAAGCTCGCGATCAGCAGCCCGGTCGCCACCAGCATCAGGAACGCACCCGCGGCGACCCGGCGGCGGGCGAGGATCGAGAGGTCCACCAGCGGCGCCCGGACGGCCCGTTCGACCAGCACGAAACCCGCGTAGAGCGCGGCGGCGACCGCGAGCGGGCCGAGGGTGGACAGGGCGGCCCAGCCGTGGTCTCCGGCGCTGATCAGCCCGTAGAGCGCCGCCGCGGTGGCGAGCGTGACGGTGAGCGCCCCGGGCAGGTCCAGCTTCCGGTCCGCGCGCCGTGGGCCCGGCCCCGGCACGACGACGGGCAGCAGGGCGAGCACGGCGAGCCCGATCGGCACATTGACGTAGAAGATCCATTTCCAGCCCGGGCCGGCGGTGAGCAGGCCGCCCAGCAGCACGCCGACGGCCGCCCCGGTGCCGCCCAGGGCACCCCAGACGCCGAGCGCCCGGTGCCGTTCCGCGCCCTGGAACAGCGTCGTGACCAGGGAGAGTGCGGCGGGAGAGAGCAGCGCGGCGCCGACGCCCTGACCGATCCGACCGCCGATGAGCATCGCGGCGTTGACCGACAGCCCCGCCACCAGCGACGACGCGGTGAAGAACGCCAGGCCGGCGAGCACGGTCCGGCGGGCGTCGAACAGGTCGGCGGCGCGACCGCCGAGAAGCATCAGACCACCGAAGACCAGGGTGTACGCGGCGACGACCCAGGTCAGTGCCGCGCGGTCGAGACCGAGGTCGGCACCGATGCTCGGCAGCGCGATGGTGACCACGGTGACGTCGAGGATGAGCATGAACTGGGCGAGGCTGAGCAGCGCCAGCGCCCGCCACCGGCGCGGGACGGGCTGGGCCGGCGCGACGGCGTGCGGTGGCGATGTGACGTGGGCGTTCATGGGGCGACTCCCGTGACGGACGGCCGGGCAGCCGGCGAGATCGTCCCGGCCGGCCCGCTAAGTCGAACATGCGTGTACGACTTACCGCCTCACGGTAACCTGAACACGGGTGTTTGACAAAGGAGGATGTGGTGGACCGGACGACCGACGCCGTCGGGCAGCGCGGCAAGCGCGCGGACGCGCAGCGGAACATCGCCGCGATCCTCGACGCGGCACTGGAGTGCCTGGTCCGGGATCCGGACGCCAACATTGCCGAGATCGCGCGGCGCGCCGGGGTCGGCCGGGTGACGCTCTACGGCCACTTCTCGTCCCGCGACGACCTCATCGACCAGCTGTTCACCCGCACCGTGGACCGGGCGGACCGGGCGTTGGAGACGGTCGACCTGACCGGCGACCCCCGGGCAGCCCTCAGCCGCCTCGTCGCATCGAGCTGGCAGATCGTCGACCAGTTCCGGCACCTGCTCGACGCCGCCCAACGGTCACTGCCACCCGCCCGCATCCGGGCCGCGCACGAGGGGCCGATGCGCCGCATCGCCGGCCTCATCGAGCGCGGCCGGGCCGAGGGCGTGTTCCGCACCGACCTGCCCGCGACCTGGATGGTCGCGCTCGTCCACACCGTGGTGCACGCGGCGGCGGACGAAATCACCGAAGGACGCCTCGCCGAGCAGGACGCGGCCTGGGTCATCGACGCGACCCTGCAGGCCGCATACGCGCCACCGGCCGGGTGACCCGACCGGTCACCTCTCGGCGCCCTACTCCTCGCTGCCGCGGAGACCCACCAGGACCTCCTCCAACTCGTCCGGCTTGACCAGCACGTCGCGCGCCTTGGAGCCCTCGGACGGGCCGACCACGCCCCGGGTCTCCATCAGGTCCATCAGCCGGCCCGCCTTGGCGAAGCCGACCCGGAGCTTGCGCTGGAGCATCGAGGTCGAGCCGAACTGCGAGGTCACCACCAGCTCCACCGCCTGCACCAGCAGGTCCAGGTCGTCGCCGATGTCCTCGTCGATCTTCTTCTTGCTGTCCTGCGCGACGGTCAGCACGTCCGCGCGGAAGTCCGGCTCGCGCTGGTCCTTGCAGAACTTCACCACGTCGTGGATCTCGCGCTCGGTCACCCAGGCGCCCTGGATCCGGATCGGCTTCGACGCGCCCATCGGCAGGAAGAGGCCGTCGCCCCGACCGAGCAGCTTCTCCGCGCCCGGCTGGTCGAGGATGACCCGCGAGTCGGCCAGGGACGAGGTGGCGAAGGCCAGCCGGGACGGCACGTTCGCCTTGATCAGGCCGGTGACCACGTCGACCGAGGGCCGCTGGGTGGCGAGCACCAGGTGGATGCCGGCGGCCCGGGCGAGCTGGGTGATCCGGACGATGGAGTCCTCCACGTCGCGCGGCGCGACCATCATCAGGTCGGCCAGCTCGTCCACTATCACCAGCAGGTACGGGTACGGCCGCAGCTTCCGCTCGCTGCCCGGCGGGGCCTTGATCTCGCCGTTGCGCACCTTGCGGTTGAAGTCGTCGATGTGCCGGACCCCGTTGGCGGCGAGGTCGTCGTAGCGCATGTCCATCTCGCGGACGACCCACTCCAGCGAGTCGGCCGCCTTCTTCGGGTTGGTCACGATCGGGGTGACCAGATGCGGGATGCCCTCGTAGCCGGTCAGCTCGACCCGCTTCGGGTCGACCAGCAGCAGCCGGACCTCGTCCGGGGTGGCCCGGGTGAGGATCGACACGAGCAGCGAGTTGAGGCAGGACGACTTGCCCGCGCCGGTGGCGCCGGCGATCAGGATGTGGGGCATCTTCGCGAGGTTGGCCACCACGTAGCCGCCCTCGATGTCCTTGCCCAACGCCACCACCATCGGGTGGTGGTCGCTCTTCGCGGCCCGCGAGCGGAGCACGTCGCCGAGCGCCACGTTCTCCGGGTCGGTATTGGGGATCTCCACGCCGACCGCGCTCTTGCCCGGGATCGGGCTGAGAATCCGCACGTCCGGCGACTTCACCGCGTACGCGATGTTGCGGGACAACTGGGTGATCCGCTCGACCTTGACGCCCGGACCCAGCTCGACCTCGTAGCGGGTGACCGTCGGGCCGCGGGTGAAGCCGGTGACCGCGGCGTCCACGTCGAACTGCTCGAAGACGCCGGTCAGCGCGGCGATCACCTCGTCGTTGGCCTTGCTCCGGCTCTTCGGCGCGGCGCCGCTGCCGAGCATGTTGGCCGGCGGCAGGGTGTAGTCGCCGGCCAGCCCGGTGAGCGCGAGCTGCTCGGCGCGGCTGGGCAGCGGTGAGTGCTCCGGCGGCTCGACCGGCTTGCGGGTGGCCGGGACCTTGCCCGGCGGTTTGCGCGGCAGCACCAGGGTGTCCTGCAGGTCCACCCCGTCGAGGTCGTCGTCCAGGTCGTTAGGGTCCAGCGGCGGGGGTAGCCGCTTGGCCGGCCGCTTCCGGGCCGGCTTCGGCGCGGCCTCGGTCTCGGCGTCCTCGGCGGCGGGCGGCGCGACCAGGCTGCCGGCGAGCAGCCCGAGCCGCTCCGGGATCTTGTTGATCGGCGTCGCGGTGACCACCAACAGGCCGAAGACCAGCAGCAGGACCAGCAGGGGCACCGCCACCCAGGCGGTCACCGCGGCCTCCAGCAGGTCGCCGACGCCGGCGCCGATCAGGCCGCCCGCGTAGTCGCGCTGCACCGCGTCCACCGGGTCCTGTCCGATGTGCAGCATCGCCGCGGTGGCGAGCAGCATCGAGCCCCAGCCGACCAGGCCGCGGCCGCGGTGCTCGGGGTCGGCGGGGGTACGCAGCAGCCGCCAGGCGCCGATCATCAGCAGCACCGGCACCACGATCGCGATCGCGCCGAGGAAGAGCCGGACGGTGTCGGCGAGCCGGGCGCCGACCGGCCCGGCCTTGCCGAACCAGATGGCCACCGCGCTGAGCAGGGCGAGACCGAACAGCAGCAGCCCTCCGCCGTCGCGGCGGTGCTCCGGGTCGAGGTCGCGGGCCGAGGCGGCCTGCCGGCCGGCCGCCCGGACCGCCCAGCCCAGGCCGTGCGCCAGCCCCATCCACAGGGCGCCGACCGCGCGTCCGACGTAGACGGCCGGGCCGGGCCGGGCCGCCGTCCGCCGGCGGGTAGCCGCCCGGGTGGCCTTCTTGGCCGGCTGGCGGGCACGGCTGTTCGTGGTACCGCGCGGCGACGCGCCGCGCCGCCGGCTCGCCTGAGAGGTACGGCCCGCCATAGAGTCACCGTAACGGCGGGACCCGGCAGATCGCCGCTTTTCCGGGTCGTGTCCGCGCGTCGCACCACCGACCGCGCCGCCGGGTGTGTTATTCGCCTCAGAAGGGATGCCCTCATGGCGTCGCCGGAGATCGAGGACGGTCCGGACGGCCCCCTGGCCGGACACCCGCAGCAGCTGCGACCGCTGACCGGTGAGCTGATCGCCGCCGTGCTGGCCGCCCGGGGGTACACGGTGGCCGCGGAACCCGGCGGCGACCTGGTCGGCCGCTGGGCGGAGAGCCTGATCTGGTTCCACCGCCGGGGCGCCGACGGGGAGCTGCTCCAGATCCGTACCGTCGCCGGGCACTGCTTCGGCATCGAGCACGTGCCCGCGCTCTACGCGTTCTGCAACGCATGGAACCACGACCGGCTCTGGCCCAAGGCGTTCGTGCACGTCGCCGACGACGGGCTCGCCCAGGTCTGCGGCGAGGTCATCACCGACCTGGAACGCGGGGTCACCCCGCACCAGCTCGACCAGCTCATCGACTGCGGCGTCGCCACCGGCTGCCAGCTGGCCGCCGCCGTGGGCGAGCTGCCCGGCGGGTCGGTCCGGTGACCACCTCCCGCGACCGGGGACTGGCCGACGCCCTCGCCGACGCCCTCGACCTGCCCGACGGGGAGGCCCGCTGCGCCGAGCTGGACCGGATCGCCGCGCGGGCGGACGTGACCGGTGACGTGCCTACCGGTCTGGCGGCGCGGTTCGCGCTGATCGAGGCGTACCTGCATCTGGGCGAGCGGTGGCGGCTGGTGGAGCCGGTCCGCCGCTGTCTGGCCACGCTGGACGGCCGGCCCGACGGCCGCGCCGGGGAGGTCGAGCGGCTGCACCGGCACCAACGGCAGGCGGTGGAGGCGCTCTTCGGCACCCCGCGGGTCGGCCTGGACCAGGCCCGGTCCCTGCTCGACGATCTCGCCGACCGGCTGGGCACCGACGCCGAGCCGGTGGCCGAGCTGCGCTGCCGGCTCGCCGACCACCTCGGCGACGAGCCGACCGCCCGCCGGGAGTACGACCGCTGGTGCGCCGCCCTGCCCCACCCGGCCGCCGGGTGCCCCGGCTGCGCCCCGGCGCGGCGGGCCGAGCTGCTGGCCGGTTGGGGCGAGCCGGTCGCGGCCCTGGCCGCGCTGGACCCGGTACGCGACGGCGAGGTGGACTGCACCGACCAGCCGGAGCGGGCGCTGGTCGCCGGGCTGCTGCCGTGGCTGCGCACCGGCGAGGCGGCGCGGGCGGCCCGGGCGCACGTGCGGGCGTACCGCCGGCACCGGCGGGAGCGTGCCGCGTTCCCGCTGCTCGCCGCGCACCTGCGGTTCTGCGCGCTGGGCGGGCACCTGGCGCACGGGCTGGACGTGCTGGCCGAGCAGCTGCCCCGGCTGGACCACCCGACCGACGATCTGTCCGCGATGGAGTTCGCGGCCGCGGGGTCGCTGCTCTGCGCGCTCGCCGTCGAGGCCGGCCTCGGCGGCCGGCGGATCCACCGGCCCGGTCACGGCCCCCGGCCGGCGGCCGAGGTGGACGTGGCCACCCTCGGCGGGGACCTGCAGGCCCTGGCCACCACGCTCGCCGGCAGCTTCGACGCCCGCAACGGCACCGGGCACCAGTCCGGCCGGATCGCCTCCTGGCTGGCCGAACGGCCGCTTGCCGAGCCGGTGCCGCTGCCCGCCGAGGACGAGCTCGGCGACGGCACCGAGGACGACCCGACCGCGCCGGGGCCGCCGGGCGAGGAGGAACCGGTGCCGCTGAGCCTGGCGCTGCTCACCGCCGCCCTCGACGCGCGGGGCGACGGGTACGCGGTGGAACCGGACGGCACCGTGGTCGGCCGGTGGGGCGCGGCGGTGATCCAGTTCCGCCGGCTCGGCGAGCAGGGGGAGATCCTGCACGCCCGGGCGGTGGCCACCCGGCGGCTGCCGGCCACCCGCCGGGCCGAGGCGCACGCGTTCTGCAACGCCTGGAACCACGACCGGCTGCTGCCGGCCGCGTACGTGCACGACCCGGGCGACGGTGCGCTGGTGCTGGCCGGCGACGTGACCACCGACCTGGCGCACGGGGTGGCCCCGGTGCAGCTGGCCGTGCTGGTCACCGCCGCGGTGAACACCGGCGTGGCGTACGCCGAGGCGGTCGCCGCGCTGCCCGAGGGCTAACATCGCCGGCGTGTTCGTGGTGACCCTGAGCTACCTGACCGGCCTGGACCAGGTCGACGCCGCCCTGCCCGACCACCTGGCCTGGGTGGAGCGCCAGTACGCCGACGGCGTCTTCCTCGCCTCCGGCCGGAAGGTGCCGCGCACCGGTGGGGTGATCCTGGCCGCCGGGCTGGACCGCGCCGAGCTGGACCGGCGGCTGGCCACCGACCCGTTCGCCATGCGGGGTGTGGCCGCGTACGAGGTCACCGAGTTCGTCGCCGGCCGGGTCGCCCACGGCCTGGCGCACCTGCGCGAGAGCTGATCCCGGACCCGGCGCGGGGGGGGGGGGGGGGGGGGGGGGGGGGGGGGGGGGGGGGGGGGGGGGGGGGGGGGGGGGGGGGGGGGGGGGGGGGGGGGGGGGGGGGGG